>JANMHX010000208.1:0-8778 GCA_031375485.1 Gemmatimonadota bacterium
ATATATATATACCACCCCTTGGATCATCACGTCGGTCTCGGGAAAACGGAGTGGTTGGACGCTCGAGTTCGCCGGTTGCAGCCGGACCCACCCGCCGGCTTCCCGATAGTACCGTTTGACGGTGGCTTCCGCCCCGTTCACCAAGGCAATGACCATCTCGCCGTTGTCGGCCGCTTGGCGGCCGTGGATCACCACAAAATCGCCGTCGACGATGTGATCGTCGATCATGGAATTGCCCCGGACCTTGAGGGCGTAGTTGGGGCCCCGGCGGCTCAACATTGCGTCGGGCACCGAGAGCGTTTCGCCGTGGACGACTGCCTCGATGGGGGCTCCCGCCGCCACTAACCCGAGGAGCGGAATCTCGGTGGCGCCCGCGGTGCCCTTCGGTGGCAGCACCTCGATGGACCGGCTCTCGTTGTAGGTGCGCCGGATGTAGCCTTTTCGTTCCAAGTTGGTCAGATGCTCGTGCACCGTCGCGAGGGATTGGAACCCGAAATGCTCGGCGATTTCCTCGAAACTCGGCGCATAGCCATGGTCGCGAATATGGAGCTCGAGGTAGCTCAAAATCTCTTTTTGGCGCTTGGTCATGGCCATGGGCGGTCTCCAAAGGGCACGGGCTACCAGTAGACCCGAAACTATCCCAAAGTACCCGAACGTGACCCGAACCGCAAGACGGAGGTCGTTGTCGGCGTGGAACTTGGCAACTACTTATCTTGGTGGCTTCCGCCGCCGGGGCCGCCGAAATCGGGCCGGGGCGGAGGTCGACCGGACTCACCTGGGGGAGAGACTGAGCACCGACATCGATTCCGCGGAGGCGGCAGCCCTGCCGGTTCCGCCACAGGTAATCGAGGAGCTGATCCGCGCCATCGTCAAGGCGGTGCGGGCGTTTCAGATGTATCTCCCCAACAATCCGATCTATCAGCGGTCCGTCGACGGCATCCGCTCGGCGTTTCATCCGATTTGGTCCTCGGTTCCCGAGTTGACGATTCGGGTGGTCGAAACCGACTTGATCTGGGAAGATCAGGTGGTGTACCACCAGCCCACGAAGTCGGAGAGCTTTGCCTGGACGCTCTACAAGGACGGCCTCCGGATCCTGACCCTCCGGCCGGGGGCGGAAGAAGAAGAACTCGCGGTGTTCCTGCAGACGGTGGTTCGGGCCCGCCTCCTGGCGGCCGACGCGGGGGACGATCTCCTGACCCTGCTGTGGGAACACAATTTTTCGCTGATCGACTACCGGTTTGCGGAAGTCATTACCGACACCCTGTCGGTTCTCGATCCGCAGGCGGTCGATATGGGGATGGCCGGGCCGGACCCCTATCAACAGGCCCAGACGCAGCAGAAAGTCCGCGACGAACTCGGCACCGTCGGGCCGGGCATGGTCGATCTCGATGAATTCGACGCCACGCTGTACTTCCTCGACGAAAACGAGATCAACTCGCTGAAGCAGCAAGTCGACGATGAGTACACCCAGGACATCCGGACCTCGTCGTTGGCGGCGCTGTTCGACATCTTCGAGACCCAACCGGTCTTGGCGGTGCGGGAGGAAGTCGTCACCATCCTCGAGTCGATGTTCCCGAACCTGCTCAGCCGGGGAGAATTCCGAACGGTGGCCTGGATTCTCCGCGAACTCCGGCTGATCGGCACCCGGGTCGGCGTCTTGGATGCGGCGGTCCGCGCGAAGCTCGACTCATTCGAAAACCGGCTGAGCGAGCCGGCGATTCTGGCCCAGATGCTCCAAGTCGTCGACGAGGCCGCGGGCATGGCCCAGGACGACGACATGACGGAGTTGTTGAAGGAACTGCGGGTTCCGGCCCTGGAGCCCCTGCTGGCCTATCTGCCGAAGGTCAAGAACGCCCGGGCCCGCGCCGTCCTCGAGACCGCTGCCGACCGGATCGCTCGGGCCCATCTGGACGACTTCCTCGACTTGCTCCGGGACCGAACGTCCGACGGGTTGCTCGGCGCGATTCAGGTGTGCCGGCGGATCGGCCTGCAACCGGCCGTGGCCCAACTGGGTGACCTGCTCGGCCACAAAGAGGGTTCGATCCGGTTGGCCGCCGTGGAAACGCTTGGCACCCTCGGGACGCCGGGCGCGCTCGGGTTACTCGAGCGGGGCCTCGACGATCCCGATCGGGCGGTCCGGTTAGCGGCCGTGAGCGTCGTGGCGGCGCGCGGCTTCAAAGGCTCGTTGAAGCGACTCGAGGCCGTGGTGCAGGGCAAAGCTCCCCACGAACTCGAGCGCGCCGAGAAACGCCAGTTCTTCGAGGCCTATGCGGTGGTCGCGGGGCCGTCGGCGCTCGGGCCGCTCGGCGATATCCTCGAACCCAGAGGGCTTTTCAAGCGGAAGGAATCGCCGGAGACCCGCACGTGCGCGGCCTACGCCATCGCGAAGATCCGGAACGAGCAGGCCCGCGGTTTGCTCGAGCGGGCCGCGATCGACAAGGAGTTGTCGGTGCGCAACGCGGCAGCCCGGGCGCTTCGGGAGTGGACCGAATGACGGACGATCGATCGAAGCACCCGGGGGCGCGCGAATCGGGCGACGAGGCCTTCATCCGGTCCTCCGGTCGCGGACTGCTCTTGACGCTGCACTCGACGCTCCGGTCGCTCAAGCTCTATCCGGTCGAAAACGCGACCGTGCAGAAGACGCTCGATGAGCTCCAGAACGTTTCCGCCGCCTTCCTGGCCGCCGAGAGCGACATCGAGCTTCGGTTGTCGGGTGATTTCTTGTTCCTCAACTCGGTCCGACTCCGTCTCGAACTCGACAACTTCGCGGCCTTCAGCGGCGTCCTCTCGATTTTTCGGGCGTTCGACATCGGGGTCATGCGGGTGCACTCGGGGGTCGAGCGCCGGGAGTGGCTGGCGTTCCTGAGCATCATGCTCAGCCTCGCGGCCCAACCGTTGGAGGACCGCTACGTCGCGCTGATCGAACGATTGGCCTCGGCCAACGTGCCGAACATCGATCTCGAGCCGAGTTCGGAGACCTCGGAGGACATCGGGGGCGAGCGCGAGGCGAAAGAAGTGGCCAAACGCACCTACGCCCAGGGCGTGGCGGTGACCAAGGAGGTCGTCAACTCGGTTCGGATGGGCCGGACGTCGAGCCTCAAGAAGGTGAAACGGGCCGTCCAGATGATCGTCGACCAAGTGCTGGTCAACGAGACCTCGATCATGGGTCTGACCACGCTTCGGGACTACGACGAATACACCTTCATGCACTCGGTCAACGTGTGCATCTTCGCCGTGGCGCTCGGCCGGAAGATCGGCTTCAGCAAACTGCAACTCTATGACCTTGGGATGACGGCCCTCCTGCACGACATCGGCAAGGCCCGGGTCCCGATCGAGATCACCAACAAGACCTCGAGCCTCGAGGACGCCGAATGGCGCGAGATGCAGGCGCATCCCTGGCGCGGCGCCATGACGCTGTTCAGCCTCCGGGGCTACGACGAGATTCCGTACCGGCCGATCCTGGTGGCCCACGAGCACCATATGAAGACCGATTTGACCGGGTATCCCCGTCATATCCGGCCCCGGGCCTTGGGCTTGTTCTCCCGGATCGTGGCGGTGGCCGACGGGTTCGATGCCGCGACGACCCGCCGGTCGTACCAAACGACGCCGATCGAGCCGGACCAGGTGTTGAAGGAGATGTGGAGTAATCCCCGGCGCGGCTATGACCCGACGATCGTGAAGGCGCTGATCAACCTGATCGGAGTGTATCCGATTGGAACCTGCGTCATTCTCGATACCTTCGAAGTGGCGCTGGTCGCCACGACCGCCAACGACCGGGAGCATCTCAACCGGCCGATGGTCCGGATCGCGATCGACGCGAACGGCGGCATCGTGTTGCCGCCGGGCATCGCGGTCGACCTGCAGGAGCGGTCGCCCGAGGGACTGTTTCTCCGGTCCATCGTGAAGGTGACGAACCCGGAGCGGTACGCCCTCGTTCCCGGAGACTTCTTCGTCTGACCGCCGCTCCCGTGCAGAGCGACGCCGATCGGTTCGTCCTTCGGTACGCCTCGGTGCTGGCCTTCGGAGGCCTCGCCGTCACCGTGGTGGGGGCGGCGCTCGATTTCCGGTGGCTCCTCAATCTCGGGATTCCGCTGGCCCTGGCCATCAGTGTCGTGTTGCTCCGGTCGGCACCGGTCCGGCTCAGTAAGTTCTCCTACCTGACCCAAACCGGCGTGACGGCGCTGGTCGGTGCCGCGGCCGCCCCCGCGGCGAGTGTCGCGATCGGCCTCTGGGTCGGGACCGTGGCGACCGATTGGGCCGTGCTCCGGAAGACGCCCTGGGCCACCGCCGTCAATGCCGGCCGCGAAGTGCTCGGTTTTGCGGTCGCCTATGGGTTCTACGCGGCCACCGTGCAGTGGATCGGCCTCGCGACCCTTCACCTCGAGTTTCTCCCGGCCGCGGCGGTCTTTGCCGGCGTGTATTTCTTCACGACCCGAGCCCTGTTCTATTTTTCGCTGCTGGTCCGCGGGAAACTCACGGCCGACGACCGCGGGTTCTTGCTCCGGTGGGAGGTCGTATCCTTCCTGGTGTCGGTGCTGGCGGCGGCCATTGTCGTGTGGGCCATTACCTCGCTGGCGCCCGCGGGCTGGTTTCCGGTCGCGATTGCGCTCGGCGTCCTGGGGTTCCTGACCCGGATGTTGCTCGAAGAGGCGATCGCCGCCGAGGACCTGAACAAGGTCCACATGATGCAATCGACCATCACCAGCAACGTGAGCCTCCGGCTGTCTTTCGAACAATTGGAAGAATTGGCATACCGGTTGCTCGACTGGGGTGATTTCCGGGTCTATCGGGGCGCGGCCGCTCCGGCGCTCGCGTATCGGGCCAGTAGTGGCCGGCCTGGCCGCGGCGATCCCGATCCCGGGTTCGAGCCGCTTCGGCGGCAGGTCATCGAGCGGGGGGAGCTGGTCGTGGTGGAGGACACCAGACAACGGCCGGGACTCGATGGCAACGAGGCGGTCCGGACCCTGGTCATCCAGCCGCTCCGGTTCGCGGATCAAGCGCTTGGCACGCTCGAGCTCGAATATCACAAACGGTATCACTACCGGGCCCGGGATCTGGCCGCCATCTCGGCGATCGGGACCCAACTCTCCACGGCAATTCACATCGCCGAACTCCGGCGGCCGCTCTTCGAAACCGTCGAGCAGATCGGAGCCCAGTCGCAGGCGCTGGCCCGCGCTACCAATTCGTTGCGGTCCTCGGCGATGGCCCTGGCCACGGCGTCCGAGAACATGCGCCGGGAAGCCACCACCCAAGAGTCGTTTGCCCGTCACGGTCTCGACACCACCACCCAATTGTCGGCGCGAGCGGAGCGCGCGGCGACGGCGGGGGCCCGGGCGGCCCGGGTCAGCCAGCGCGCGGCGACCGACGCGGCCATGCACCGGCTGGGCTTCGGCGAGGCGATCGAACGACTGGTGCGGGTCCAGGCGTTCGTCGGCGACAGCTCGCGGCAAGTGACCGCGTTAGGTGCCACCACCAGCCGGATTCGCGGGTTCCTCAGCTCGATCCAGGAGTTGGCCGAGCTGACGAATCTGATCGCGTTGAACGCGTCGATCGAAGCGACCCGGGCCGGCGACGCTGGCCGTGGGTTCGCGGTGGTGGCCCAGGAAATCCAGCAACTGGCGATCCAAAGCGCCAAGGCCAGCGAGGAAGCCGCCAGCCTCGCGGCCGACATCTCGCAGGAAACCGCCGCCATCGCCGAGCAGATGGCCCGCGGCGAAGAACTCGTGGCCGGCGTCGGCCACGTCAGCAATGAAGCCGCCCGGGCGCTCGATGCGATCGTGCAAGCCACCCAGGAAGCGGGCGAACATGCCCGGACCATCGCGGAGTCGGAAGCGGAGCAGGAACAGGGAAGCCGCCGGCTGGCCGATCAGATCCGGCAGCTGGCGGAGACCTCGGTCCGGATGCGGGGCGAGACCGAATCCCTCGCGGGCCAAGCGGCGGAGGCGAGCCGGGGACAGGCGGAACTCGATGCGGCGATCGCCGAGCTCCAGCGGGTGGCCGGCGACCTCAAGAGCCTGGCTCGCCATTTCGCCGTCGAGGGTTGAGTCGTGGAAACGGTGACGACCGCAGCCGGTCTCCGGCGAATCCTCTCGGATACCCGGGTTCGGACGGCCTTGGTTCCCACCATGGGCGCACTCCACGAAGGGCATTTGGTCTTGGTCGATCAGGCCCGCCAGCGGGCCGATCGGGTGGTGGCCACCATCTTCGTCAATCCGCTGCAGTTCGGTGCGACCGAGGACCTGGCCCGGTATCCGCGGGACCTCGAGCGGGATCAGCGGTTGCTGGCGGGGCGGGGCGCCGACCTGCTGTACGCGCCCGCGGTGGCCGAGATGTACCCGGCGCCGCCGTTGGTCACGATCGATCCTGGCCCCATGGCCACCCGTCTCGAAGGAGCGGTTCGGCCCGGCCATTTTGCCGGCGTGCTCACCGTGGTGGCCAAGCTCTTCCATCTGGCCGCGCCGGATCTGGCCTGTTTCGGACAGAAGGACATTCAACAGGCCATGCTGATTCGACGCATGGTGGCTGACCTCGACTGGCCGATCGAGATCGTCGTGGTGCCGACGGTGCGGGACCCGGACGGCCTGGCCCTCAGCAGTCGGAACCGGTTCCTGTCCCCGGTTGAGCGCGAGCAGGCCTTGGTGCTCTCTCGAATGCTCCGGGCGGTCGAGTCGGCCTGGCTGAACGGCCACCGCCACGGGCCTGCGCTCCTCGAGGTCGGACGGGAGGTGCTGGCGACGGCGCCGGGCGTCCAAGTCGACTACGCCGTGGCCGTCGACCCCGAGCGGCTCGAGCCGCTCGACGCCGTGACCGCCGGGGCGATCGTGGCCGTCGCCGCCCGGGTCGGTACCACGCGTTTGATCGACAACGTGATTCTGGCTGAGCGCGCCTCGTGATGCCGGCCTGGGCCGCCATGGGGCCGGATCGACTCGCCCATGTCCGGCGGGTCGTCGCCCTCGTCGAACAGTGGGCCACCGCCATGGGCATCTCCGAGTCCGAGCGGCATCGGTGGCTCCGGGCGGCGTGGCTCCACGATGCGCTTCGCGATGCCGATCCAGCCGAGTTGGCCCGGCTGGCGCCGGATGCGGCGGGCCCGATTGAACTCTGGCACGGGCCTGCCGCCGCGGCCCGGGCGGCGGCGGAAGGGGAAACCGACCGGGGCGTGCTCGACGCGGTTCGGTTTCACTCGGTCGGCTCGGCTGATTGGGACCGGGCCGGCCAAGTGCTCTATTGCGCCGACTTTCTCGAACCCGGACGGCGCTTCGACCAGGCCGACCGGGCTGCTTTGGCCGAGCGACTCCCAACCGATTTCAACGCGGTGTATTTCGAGGTATTGCAACGGCGGCTGGCGTACTTGATTCGGTCCGGATGGACCCTTCCCGATTCGACCGTTCGACTATGGAATTCGCTGGCAAGCGCCGGATAGCCGCGATCGCGGTCGTTGCCCTGGCGGGCGTGGTAGTGGCGGCGTTGGTGTGGCGGGGGCGCGCCGGGGCGGGGCGCCTTGACGCCACGGCGCCGGCCGCGCTCCAGGGGATCGTCATCGAGGTGCGAAACGGCACCGCGCGGAGCGGCCTGGCCCGGCAGGCGGCCCGGTTGCTCCGAGAGCGGGGGGTCGACGTGATCTTCGTCGGGACGTCGCCCGCCCGGCCCGACTCGACCACCGTGCTGGTTCGCCGCGGCGGCATGGTTCGAGGGCATGAACTGGCTCGATTGCTCGGCGGAGCCCGGGTTCGATCGGAGCCGGATTCATTGCTCCGGGTGGACCTCACGGTGCTGTTAGGCGCCGACTTCCGGCTCCCGAAAGGGCGCCTCCCCTTGTAGCTCGCCGGCGCCGGCGGTTACGGCGATCACGATATCCATGACGTTCGTGCCGGTCAGACCGGGGCGGAGGAGCCCTCCGATGACGGCGAGGGCCGGATGCGCATCGTGGCGAGCCAGCGCCCGGTCTGGGTCGAGGCCCTGGGCCCGGATGGCGGCCCAGCTCTGACGGTCAACGACCGCCCCCCCGGCCTCGGTCGGCCCGTCCCGGCCGTCCGTTCCCCCGGCGAGCACGACGATATCCCGATCGCTCGTCAGGCGAGCCAGGACCTCGGCCGCGGCGAGCGCCATCTCTTGGCAGCGCCCGCCGAGTCCGGGATCGTTGCCCAGGGAGACCGTGGTTTCGCCGCCCCAAATCCACGCCGTGGGCCGTCCGGTGTCCGTCGCCACGAGTCGGCCGATGAGGCGTCCGGCCTCCGCGGCGTCGCCGGTAAGCAGCGTGTCGGCTGCGACGACCTGGTAGCCTAACGCCTCGGCTCGGAGAGCAGCGTGAGCCCGCGCGGCCGCGTTCGACCCGATCAGGCGGGACCCGACGCCGGCAAAGACCGGGTCGGCCGGCTTTGGCGTTTCAGGCAACTCACCCCGCCGCACCCGGTCGAGGACCCGCCAGGCGAAGGCGGGCACGGTCACCGACTGGGGCACTCCCTCGAGGATCCGCCGGATGTCGTCCGCGGTGGACGGGTCCGGCGCCGTCGGGCCGGACCCGATGTCGGCCAGGTCGTCGCCGGGGACGTCGGACAGCGCGAAGACGCGGAGCGGCACGGCGCGGAGGGCGTGGGCCAGGCGGCCGGCTCCCCACTGGGAAAATCGCTTCCGAACCCGGTTCAATTCGCCGATCGGAAGTCCGGCCTGACCGAGGGCCCGGATCAGCACGAGGTACTCCGCGGGGGACACCTCCGAGACCGGCGCGCCGATCAGGCTGGTGGTGCCTCCCGACAGCAGGACCCACACCTCGTCGCG
>JANMHX010000218.1:0-42769 GCA_031375485.1 Gemmatimonadota bacterium
GTCTGGTCGCCGCGGGCCCAGTGCGACCGGGGTCTCTACCGTCGGGCGATCCGGCTGGAACTCGAGCGAATGCCTAACGTTCGGTTTTCGCAGGGGACGGTGTCGCGGTTCATCCTCGAGTCCGGTCGGGTGGTTGGGGTCGAGACGATGGATGGCCGGCGGTACCGGTGCCGGTCGGTGGTCCTGACGGCCGGGACCTTTCTTAGAGGGCAGATTTACAGTGGGCTGGAGAGCCGGGTGCCGGCGGGACGTGCCGGGGAGCCACCGGCAGTTGCTATTGCGCAAGACATTGAGGCACTTGGAGTTACGGTCGAACGCTTCAAAACTGGAACCCCGCCGAGAATCGACGGGCGGACCGTTGACCTCGCGAACTTGGCCCGGCAGGATGGGGATCAGGCCGGCTATTGGTTCTCGAGCTTCGTTCGGCATGAACACCCGGCCCAACTTCCCTGTTACCTGACCCACACCGGCGACCGGTTACGGGATATCATCACGGAGCATCTCAAGGAATCGGCGATGTACGGGGGCGCGATCAGTGGGCGGGGTCCGCGGTATTGTCCGTCGATCGAGGACAAGATCGTCCGGTTCCCCGACGCCGTGCGCCACCAGGTATTCCTGGAGCCGGAGGGGCTCGATACGGCTGAGATGTACGTCAACGGGCTGTCGACGTCCCTGCCCCCGTCGGTGCAGGTCAAGTATCTCCGGTCGGTCCCTGGGTTGGAACGGGTGGAAATGACTCGGCCTGGTTACGCGATCGAGTACGACTATTTCCCGCCGACTCAGTTGGACCGGACCCTCCGGCTCAAAGCGGTTCCGGGTCTCTACTTTGCCGGCCAGGTCAACGGCACGACAGGCTACGAGGAAGCAGCCGGCCAGGGGGTCGTCGCCGGGCTCAACGCGGCGGCGTCGGCGCTCGGACGCGACGCCGTCGTCTTCGGGCGTCAGGACGGCTTTCTCGGCGTTTTGGTTGATGATTTGGTCACCAAGGGCGTGGATGAGCCCTACCGGTTGTTTACCTCGAGGTCAGAGTTCCGGTTGATGCTCCGGCAGGACAACGCCCTCAGGCGGTTGTTCGGCATCGGGGACGCAGTCGGCCTGTATAGTGATGAAGAACGACGGGTTGCCCATGACCGGTTCGAAGCTGAACAAGCGGTGCTGGATCAGGCGAATGGCCGGTCGATCCGACCAGACCAAGCGAACCCCATCCTCGATCTCGCGGGTGTTTCACCGATCTCCGAGCCGGTGCGAATCGCGGAACTCGCCAAGCGACCGGGGGTATCGCTTGCCGCCATCATGGAGGCAGCCGGGCTCGAAGCCGGCGAGGCTTCGGACTGGGCCGATGTCGAGATCAAGTATTCCGGGTACCTGAGTAGAGAACAGCTAATGGCGAAGAAACTCGAAGAGATGGAGGGTTTCGAGATTTCGGAGTTCTCATCATACATGTCGTTGCAATCCGTTTCCTTTGAGGCCCGGGAGAAGCTGACGGCCCGCCAGCCAACCACCCTTGGCCAGGCCTCGAGAATTCCGGGAATTTCGCCTAGTGATATCCAGTCCCTGGTGATGGAGATCGCCAAGCGGCGCCGGTAGGGCCGCTTGTTTCACGTGAAACACACCAGGGGTTCTATTGAATCCCTACCACCTGGAGACGGGCTCAGGGCACCCACCAATAGACATACGAGACCGATGGGATGTTTCACGTGAAACATCGGATTGCGCATTGCCCAATAGGTAGTAGGTTTCTAGGGACGGTCAATCCTGATTACGAAACCGTTTGTTTATCTGTAACTCATTGTCAGTAAACGTTTTACTTGTTACGGTATTAATGGGGCGCATCATTGCGATTGCGAATCAAAAGGGTGGCGTCGGCAAGACCACCACCGCGGTAAACTTGGCGGCCTCCCTGGCAATCGCGGAGCGACGGACTCTTTTGGTTGATGCCGATCCGCAGGCGAACGCGTCGAGCGGGGTTGGGATTCCGAAAGGAACCGATCGCGTCTCCCTGTACGACGTCATCGTCGATGGAAGGTCGCCGGTGGAGGCAGCGATTCCGGACGCCGAGCTCCCCTACTTGGCGACGCTCCCCTCGACTCAGGACTTGGTGGGAGCTGAGCTTGAGCTCGTGTCATTGCCCAATCGAGAAACCCGGCTCCGGGACGCGCTTCGCGGAGTCAGTGCGTCGTATGATTTCATACTCATCGACTGCCCTCCCTCGCTCGGTCTGATCACGCTCAATGTGCTGACCGCCGCCCATGGGGTGTTGATCCCCATTCAATGCGAGTACTACGCCCTCGAGGGCATTTCTCAGCTCCTCAACACGGTGCGGGTGGTTCAGCAGAACTTCAACCCCGAACTGGCCATCGACGGGGTGTTGCTGACGATGTACGACTCCCGGCTCAACCTCTGCCGCCAAGTGGCGGAGGAGGCCAAGGAATACTTCGGCGCCAAAGTGTTCAAGACCGTGATTCCACGGAACGTGCGTTTGGCCGAGGCGCCGAGTTTTGGGAAGCCGATCCTGATGTATGACGTGCAGTCGGTCGGCGCGAAGAGCTATATCGCCGTGGCTCAGGAACTGATGAAGCGGGTCGAGCGAATGGACGCCACCGTTCCGATGGAGGGCGCATGAGCGAATCACGACGGTTAGGCAGAGGACTCGAGTCGCTGCTCGGGCCGATTTCGAAGGAGCAGGCCGAGGCCCAGGGTGCCTTGCGAGAGATCCCGGTCGCCGCGATCGATTCCAACCCCTATCAACCACGCCGGGAGTTCGAGCCGGAGGCCTTGAAGGAACTGATTGATTCGATCGAGGCCTCGGGGCTGCTTCAGCCGATCGTGGTCCGGGCCAAGGGCGCCGGGCGGTACGAGCTGATTGCGGGAGAGCGGCGGTGGCGGGCGGTTCGGCAGCTCGGGTGGCAAAAGGTGCCGGCCGTTCTCAAGGACGTCGACGATCAGGCGATGCTGACGTTGGCGCTGATCGAGAACCTGCAACGGGACGATCTGTCGCCGCTTGATGAGGCGGTGGGATACGAGCGATTGGTCAAGGAATTTCACTTAGCCCAATCCGAGGTGGCCCGGCTCGTCGGAAAAGACCGTGCCACGGTGGCCAACACGCTTCGTCTCCTCAAGCTACCGGCCGAGATCCAGGCCTTGGTTCAGCATCGCACGTTGACCGAGGGCCATGCGCGGGCCCTGCTCGGGCTGACCGACGAACGACAGTTGACCCGGATGGGTCAGGCTGCCGCCGAGCACGGCTGGTCGGTTCGCGAGCTCGAGGCCCGGGTGCGGGGCGAAGTGCCCGGCCGGCGAAAGAAGGCCGGGCACCCGGCTCTGAAGACCCAGAATCCCGAGGTTCGCCGGGTGGAGGAAGCACTCCGGGCGCGGCTCCAAACGGACGTTCGGGTTACCGCTCGGCGGCGGGGACGGGGTTTTGTGACCATTTCCTACTATTCCAACGATGACCTGGCCCGGGTGCTCGAGACCGTGCTTGGCGCCCCCTTCGACGGATGACCAGCCGGCGGCGCGGCGTCACCATCACCGTGTTGCGGGACGATGAACTGGCGTCGGCGAGCTACCGATTTCCGACGTGGTTGCTCCGGCTCGGGGTCGTGACCGCCATCGTCATCGGTGTCCTGCTGGTCCTTGGGGTCGCCTTTTACGCGCCGATCGCCCGGCAGGCCGCCCGAGTGCCAGGCCTCGAACGCGAGCTGAACCGGCTGACGATCGACAATGAGCGGATTCGTGAGTTGGCGTTGGCGCTGGATCGGGTCGAAGCGAACTACAGCAAGCTCCGGCGAATGGTCGGCGCCGACATCGCTCCAGACCCGGTGCAGTTGGCGTCGGCGTTGCCGGTCGCTCCCGAGGTCTTGGTCCTCGCACCCGGGG
This sequence comes from Gemmatimonadota bacterium, assembly GCA_031375485.1. Taxonomy (GTDB): domain Bacteria; phylum Gemmatimonadota; class Gemmatimonadetes; order Gemmatimonadales; family GWC2-71-9; genus SHZU01. Next base: position 3,877 of record JANMHX010000218.1, read on the forward strand.
AGCGGCCGCGATACGAGACCGGCCCCTCGATCCCGAGTCACTGGCCGCTCGACGAGCGGGGCTATGTGACGCGGGGCCAAACTGCCGATTCAACGGACGAGGCTCACCCGGGCGTCGATGTGGCGGTGCCGGTCGGCACGCTGGTACGGGCGTCGGCCGGCGGGACGGTTCTTCAAACCGGGAACGACAAGGAATACGGGTACTTCACGTTGATCCAACATCCCAACGGGTATCAGTCGATGTATGGCCACATGTCTCGCGTCGTGGCGGTTCAGGGCGCTCGAATCCGAGCGGGCGAAGTGATCGGCCGGAGCGGAAACACCGGCCGGTCGTCCGCGCCGCATTTGCATTTTGAGGTTCGGCAGAACGGGGTCTCGATCGATCCACTCACCTTGATTCGGGAGAACCGATAGCCGATGGGCATCTTTTCCACTCCTCCTTCGCCGGGTGGCGCGCCGGCCCGGCGCCGGGCCGATCCGAACGCGATCTCGATCGTGGCACCCGATATGGTCGTAACGGGCGACCTTCGAGCCGAAGGCGTCGTCAGGATCGAGGGCCGGGTGTCCGGCAATGTCAATGCGGCCCATCAGATCCTCCTGTCGCCGGGTGGGGTCGTCGAAGGGAATCTCGAGACCCGGGAGGCCGTGCTCGGTGGAGTCGTCCATGGCACGGTGACCGCCACCGAGCGAGTTGAGGTTCAAGCCACCGCTCAGGTCAACGGCGACATCGTCACGCCACGGCTCCTGATCCAGGAGGGTGGCCAACTCAATGGCGGGATTCGGATGGAGACCGTGGCGGAGGCACCGACTGATGGGTAGGCCGTTGAGTGGACTGGTTGTTCTTTTGATGCTCGGATGCGGTACGCGGGGCGCCGAGCCGGCCGGATTGCGGGTCGCCCTGATCACCCCCGGTTCGATCGCCGACGCGGCCTGGAATGCCGGCGCGTTCGAGGGCTTGCAGCAAATCAAGGATTCCCTGGGCGTGGCGGTGAGCCATCAAGAGGCACGGACCCCCGGAGCGCAGGAAGAAGCGTTGCGGGCCTACGCGGCCGGGGGGTATGCACTGGTCTTCGGTCACGGCTTCGAATTTCAGCAGCCGGCCGAACGAGTGAGCGCCGAGTACCCGAAGACCGTGTTCATCGTGACGTCCGGTGAACGAGTGCTGGGGAACGTGGCGCCACTGGTGTTTCGAATCGAGGAAGGGACGTTTCTCGCCGGGATGATGGCCGGGGCGCTCACGAAAACCGGCAAGATCGGCTTCATCGGCGGGATCGAACTCCCCCCGATCAAGCGCGGGTATCAGGGTTGGGTGGCCGGCGCGAAACGGATGAATCCGGCGGTGGAAACCCGGGTGGCGTACCTGAACACCTTCGACGATGCCGCGGCCGGCCGCGAGGCGGCCCTCGCGATGATCCAGGCCGGCGTTGATGTGTTTCATCACAATGCCGACGAAGCTGGCAAGGGCATCTTCCAAGCGGCGAAGGAGCATCCCGGGGTGTTCGTCTTCGGAGCCAATGCGGACCAGAGCGGTCTCGCTCCCGAGCGGGTCTACGGGTCGGCGATCATCGACTTGCCGCGGGCGTTTCTGGCGGTGGCTAGGGAGGTGAAGAGCGGGACGTTCGTACCCAAGGTGGAGTCTTTCGGTTTGTCCGGCGGTGTGATCCGCTACGTGGCCAATCCGGCGCTGGCCGCGAGCATCCCGGGGTCGCTAGTCCTCAAGGTGGCCGCCGCGGGCGATTCGATTGCCGCGGGCACGCTGTCGCCGATTCCATGAGTGCTCCGGTCGGACTCCAGAAGATCGTCGGATACTTGGATGGATACCTCCGGGTGCGGGAGGTTCCCGACGAACCGGGGGCCGTCAATGGACTCCAGGTCGAGAACGCCGGTCTGGTCGGCGGTTTCGTGGCGGCTGTCGATGCCTCACAGGCCACGATCGACGGCGTGATCGCGGCCCGCTCCCGGTTCCAGGCTCCGCCGCTGTTGCTCGTGCATCACGGCCTGTTTTGGGACGGGAATATCCCGGTCACGGACCGGCGCTACCGCCGGTTGGCCGGCTTGCTTCGGGCGGACGTGCCGCTCTACTCCGCTCATATCCCGCTTGACGTGCACGGCGAAGTCGGCAACAACGCGGTCCTGGCCGCGACGCTCCGTCTGACCGAGTGCCAGCCATTCGATACCTATCGGGGGACAGCGCTCGGGATTCAGGGCATCGCCCCGAGTGGCTTGCACCGGGACCGGTTGGTGGAGCTGCTCGACACCTCACTCGGTACGTCGGCCCGGTTGATTCCCGGCGGGCCTCAGATGGTTCGGCGGGTGGGCGTGATTACGGGCGGCGCGGGGTCCCGGATCGGTGCCGCCCGAGACGCCGGCCTGGACACGTTCATCACCGGCGAGGGCGCCCACCATACCTACTTCGACGCAATGGAATTCGGCGTGAACGTGATCTATGCCGGCCATTACGCGACGGAACAAGTGGGTGTCAAGGCGCTGGCCGAGCACCTCGCGACGCGGTTCGACCTGCCATGGGAATTTCACCACCATCCGACGGGACTTTGACGCCGGTTCTCGAACTCCGCGGGATTCGGAAGCGATTCGGCTCCGCCGTCGCGCTCGACGGGGCCGATTTCGTTCTGGCCCGAGGTGAAGTTCATGGATTGTTGGGAGAGAACGGGGCCGGCAAATCGACGCTGATGCATCTGGCCTTTGGGCTGCTCCAGCCCGATGCCGGGACGATCGCCATCGGCGGCCGGGCGGTGACGATTCGGCAACCGGCCGATGCCAAGCGACTCGGAATCGGCATGGTGCACCAACACTTCACGTCCATTCCGGCCCTTACGGTGGAGGAAAATCTCTGGCTCGCAGCCGGTCGTTACGGCGCGCCCGTTGGGACGATGGTGGGCGCCGGGAGCCCCGACACGGCGTTGGGGCGATTGCGGCGGCGGCTCTGGGAAGGACTCGATCCAGCGAGCCGAGTCGAGGCCCTTCCGGTCGGGGCCAAACAACGGCTGGAGATTCTGCAGGCGTTGGCCACCGATGCCGAGATTCTCCTGCTCGACGAGCCGACGGCCGTTCTGGCTCCTCCGGAGGTGGCCGAACTCCTGGCCCTGCTCGGGGAGTTCGCCCGAGGCGGCGGGTCCGTCGTCTTCATTACTCACAAACTCGACGAAGTGCTGGCGGTGGCGAACCGGGTGACCGTGCTCCGGCGAGGGCGGGTCAGTTTTCCCGGGGCGGTCGAGGAATGCACATCGGCAGGGTTGGCCCGCGCCATGGTCGGCGAGGCCGCTCCGGCGCCACCGTCGCGCCCCGTTCTTCCGCTCGAGGGTCCGGCCGCCGGCTCCGTCGTCGCAACGATTGCCGGCTTTGAACTTCGGGGTGGAGAGATCCTCGGACTGGCGGCGGTCGAGGGCAACGGCCAACGGGAGCTGCTTCGATCGCTCGGTGGTCCCGGCACCGCGTTCGTTCCCGAGGATCGGACCACTGAAGGGCTGATCGGCGGATTCAGCTTGACGGAGAATCTGGTGCTTGGCCTGTCGGGTGACCCGCGATGGGTGAAGGGACCTTGGTTGGATTGGCCCGCCGCGGGCCGACGGATGGACGGGTTGCTGACCGAGTTCGGGATCCGAGCCGGTGGTTCCGAGGCGTTGGCCCGGTCGTTGAGCGGCGGGAACCAACAGAAGGTGGTGTTGGCCCGAGCGTTCGAGGGAAAGCCTCGACTCATCGTGGCCGAGAATCCGACCCGGGGCCTCGATATTCAGGCCACCGCATTCGTGCATGAGCAACTGCGGATTTTTGCCAAGGCCGGCGGTGCGGTGGTCTTCTATTCCACCGACCTTGACGAAGTCCTGGTTCTGGCCGATCGCGTTGCCGTCGTGGTGCGAGGCGCGGTGATTCCCGTGCCGGCCGGGGCATCGCATGCCGCCGTCGGAGCGCTGATGCTCGGCGTCGGCGAATGACGTGGCTTCGGCGGGCGGCGGTTCCGGTGCTGGGCGCCGGGGCCGGATTAGTCATCCTGACGCTGGGACTTGCCCTGCTCGGCTATGACGCTCCGGCCGCGTTGGCTGCGCTCTGGCGCGGCGCGTTCGGATCGTGGTACGCCGTCAGTTCGGCAACGATGGTTCGAGCGGTGCCCTTGATGACGATTGGTCTCGGGCTCGCGATTTCCTTCCGGGCCGGCGCGCTCAACATCGGCGCCGAGGGCCAGTTCGCGATTGGGGCGATGGCGGCGACCGCCGTGGGGCTGGCCACGGGGGGTTGGCCGGCGCCGCTTGGCCTCACGGCCACCCTGCTGGCCGGGGTCATCGGCGGCGCGGCCTGGATCCTGGTTCCGGTGGCGCTTCGGTTCCGATTCGGGGTCCTGGAGGTGATCAGCACGTTGTTGCTCAATTTCGTGGCCGAGGCGCTGATCAGTTACGCGGTTCAGGGTCCGTTGCAGGAGGCCAAGGGGACCTATCCGCAGAGTGATGCGATCGGGGCCTCGGTTCGGTTGCCGCTGGTTCCCGGAACTCGATTGCACGCCGGCTTCTTTCTGGTCTTGGGGCTCGGGGTCGTTCTCTGGGTGCTATTCCGGCGGAGCGTCTGGGGCTTCCGGTTGCGGGCGGTCGGCGAAGCGCCCCGGGCCGCCGAGCTCGCGGGGGGCATTCGGGTCGAGCGAACCGTGGCGTTGGCGTTGCTCGGCTCGGGGGCGTTGGCCGGCCTGGCAGGGGCGTTTGAGGTATCCGGCGTGACCTATGCCTTGTACCAGAATCTCTCGCCCGGGTACGGCTTCACGGCGATTGCGGTGGCCTTGATTGCGCGAACCGATCCGATCGGCGTGGTGGTGGCCGGCCTGGCCTTCGGGGCGCTCGACGCCGGTGCGGCTGGGATGCAGCGGGATGCCGGGGTACCCGCGGTTGCCGTTTCGATCGTGCAGGCCGTGATCATCGTGGTTGCGCTGCTCAGCGTTCGCCGTGACCCGGCCGAGGCCCCGTCGTGAGGTTGCCCTGATGGACCCGATCATCGGCTTCGTGGCGGCCGCCATCCGAATTGCTACCCCGTTGCTGTGGGCTTCCCTGGGTGAGGTGATTGCCGAGCGAGCGGGGGTGATCAACTTGGCCGTCGAGGGGTCGATGTTGGTTGGGTGTTTGGCCGCGGTCTTTGGGGCCCTGAGCGGGGATCCGTGGCTGGGGGTGCTCGCGGCCGCCGGGGCGGGCATGGTGGTTTCCGGTGTCTTTGCCGCCGTGGCCATCTGGGGTCGGACGGACCAGATCATTGCCGGCACGGCCGTGACTTTGGCTTCGGTTGGTGTGACAGGGATGTTGTACCGACAACTACTCGCCACCCATGGGGCCGAGCTTCAGCTTCCGATGCTCGGTCCGGCCCTGTTTCGGCAACCGGCTCCGACGTATCTGGCGTTCACGGCGGTGCCGCTGGTCTGGTGGGCGCTTTATCGAACGACAGCCGGGCTTAGGCTCCGGGCGGTTGGGGAGTCGGCCGACGCGGCCCGGGCGATCGGGATCAACACCCGCTGGTACCAAACGATTGCGGTCATGATCGGGGGCCTCTTCGCCGGGCTTGGCGGGGCGACGTTGGTGTTGGCTCAGGTGGGTGCGTTTGCGGAGCGGATGACGGCCGGCCGGGGGTTCATCGCCATCGCGGTGGTGGTGCTCGGCCGATGGCATCCGGCCGGGGTTCTTGGGGCGGCGCTGGCGTTTGGGGCGCTGACGGCGCTGCAGTTCGTCTTCCAGGCCATGGGGCTCGACGTGCCCTACCAGTTCTTCATCATGCTTCCCTATGTCATTGCCTTGGGGGCCCTCACCGGGGTGGCGGGTCGGGTGCGGCCCCCCCGGGGGTTGGGCCGTACGGTTCCCTGATCAGCGGATCCGCCCGTACTTCCGCAAGGCGGCGAGGAGGCGATCGTGGGGCAGGGCATAGACCCGACGGCCGTTGGCGCCGGTCATGGTCTCGGCCGCGAGCATGGCATTCAGGATGGCTTCGGAGGTGGCGTCGATCGTGGCCTCGAACACCGGATTGATGGTTTCGTTCGGGATCGATTGCACGGTGGCCACCTTGTCGGACGCATCGGCGGCGGGATTGGCGGTGGAGAAGGCGATGAAGATATCGCCGGAGGAGTCGCCGCCGATTCCGCCCATCCGTCCGATGCCTAACGCCGCTCGTTTGACGACTCGTTTCAGTTGATGGGGCAACAGCGGGGCGTCGGTGGCGACGACGACGATGATCGAGCCGACGTCGCCGAGGTCTTCGCCGCCGCCGCCGTTTGGGGTGCAGGCCGCCCGTCCGGCAACGGTTCCGTCCGCGAGGGGCATGAAGCAGGGCAGCAGATCGGGAATCTCCTGCCCCACGGGCACGCCGGCCACGGAGAATCGCGGCCGCCCGCCGTAGTTGCATTGGACCAGCACGCCGACGTGATAGGTTTGCCCAAGCACCGTGATCCGGCGGGACGAGGTCCCGGTGCCGCCTTTGAACTGGTTGCAGGTCATCCCGGTTCCACCGCCGACATTCCCTTCGGCGACCGGACCGGTCTTGGCGTTGTCGATGGCGTCCGCGGCGTGCTGTTTGGTGACGTGGAAGCCGTTGATGTCGTTCATGCCGCCGTCCCAGGTTTCCCCGACCACCGGCAGCGACCAGGCGAATTCTTTGCCTTTCTTGACGGCCCATTCGATGGCGGCGTTGTGCACGACGCCGACGGAATGGGTGTTCGTGATCATGACCGGCCCGCCGAGAAATCCGGATTCCTCGACCCAGGTGGTGCCGGTCATTTCGCCGTTGCCGTTCAGTGTAAACCAGGCGGCATAGACCTGCTGGTTACTGGCCTTGCCGCGGGGCAAGATGGCGGTGACGCCGGTCCGGACCGGGCCTTGGCCGACAATCAGCTTGCCTTCGCCGGAGATCAAGGTCGTCATCCCGACCTCAACGCCGGGGACGTCGGTAATGGCGTTGAGGGTGCCTGGGGTTCCGTCGAGCGGAATCCCCAGCTCGCGCCCTCGTTTCTTGGCTTGCCCCACGGCGATGCCGGCGAGGATCACGGTTGCGAGGGCGGCAATCTTCAGGCTTTTGGGCAGGATGGTCATGCTGGAATCTAGTGCCGGGTCGGATGGGCGTTAAGTTGGTTGGGATGACCACCGGGTGGAGTCTCGCGGAGGGGCCGGATGGCGATCCAGGCCGATAAGACGATCCGGCTCCCGGACGGCCGGACGCTCGGCTACGGCGAAGCCGGAGATCCCGCGGGCACGCCGGTCCTGCATTTTCATGGCAGTCCGAGCTGCCGGCTCGACGGGATGGCACCCGAGTTCGACGGGATCGCCGAACGGCTGGGGATTCGGGTGTTGGCCCTCGATCGTCCCGGCATGGGCCTGTCCGATCCCAAACCGAACCGGACGATTCTCGATTGGCCAGCCGATGTGTTGGCGTTTGCGGAGGCGGTGGGACTGTCCCGGTTTTCCGCGTTAGGCGTGTCGGGGGGTGCTCCGTATGCGGCGGCCTGCGCCCTCCGGATTCCGCACCGGCTTCGGTCGGTCGGGATTGCCTGCGGCGTGGGTCCCATGGACGTGCCCGAAGGGCGGGACGGGATGAGCCGGCGGAATCGGACCATGTTCTTTTTGGCCCGGTGGTTTCCCTGGATGTTGCGGCGGGCGCTTCGCACGGTGGCGGCAATGGCGGCCACCCAACCGACGACCTTCTTCAACCGGCTCGGGGAACAGATGCCCGAAATCGACCGGCTGGCTCTCGCGTCCGCGTCCCGCCGGACTCACTTCATCGCGATGATTCGGGAGGCGTTTCGGCGGGGGGAGGAGGGCGGTCTGACCGATCTTCGTCTGGCAAGCCGGGGGTGGGGCTTTCCGTTGAGCCAAGTGCCGATCGTGGTGAATCTGTGGTTTGGCGGCAAAGACGTGAATGTGCCGCCGGCGGCCGGCCGTTACCTTGCCGCCGCGTTGCCCCGGTCAGAGGCCCGGTTCTATCCGGAGGAGGGGCACGTGTCCCTGTTGTTCAACCGGTATGAGGAAATCATGACCGGGCTGTTGGCCACCGCGCGGCGCGAGGAAGGCCGCCCGGTCAACATCTAGCGCGGTTACAGCTTCTCGAGCCGGGCCACCGCGGCTTGCAGCATCGCTTCCGTCTTACAGAAGGCGAACCTGGTGTAATCCCGGCCTGCCGCCGGATCGGAGAAGAAGCTGGTTCCCGGTACCGTGGCCACCCCGCCCTCGATCGTCAGCCACCGGGCAAACTCATCCGACGGCATTTTCTTGATGTTCGCGAACCCGGCCAAGATGTAGTAGGCCCCTTCGGGTGCCTGGCAGGTGAAACCCGCTTTCCGAAGCGCGGCAACCAGGAGGTCGCGCCGGTTCCGATAGTCGTGCTCGAGGTGGGTGTAGTAGTCCCGGCCCAGAGTTTCCATCGCGACGGCCAGGGCCTCTTGGAGCGGTGCCGGGGCGCCGACGGTCAGGAAATCATGGACTTTTCGAATCGCGTCGGTGACCGTCGCCGGTGAAATGATCGTTCCGATCCGCCAGCCGGTGATGCTGTAGGTTTTCGACGCGCCGCTGATGGTGATGGTGCGGTCCCGCATTCCGGGGAGCGTTGCCATGGGAATGTGGGGGCCGTCGTAGCGAATATGCTCGTAGATCTCGTCCGTAATGGCCCAAACACCGTGCTGTTGGCAGAGCCCGGCGATGCCGGTCAGTTCCTCGCGGCTGAGGACTCGGCCGGAGGGATTGCCCGGCGTGTTGACGATGACCGCCTTGGTTCGGTTGGTGAAGGCTTTGGCCAGCCGGTCGAGGTCGAGGGCCTGTCCGGGCATCAGGGGGACGAACACGGGTTTGGCTTCGCAGAGGATAGTGTCGGGCCCGTAGTTCTCGTAGAACGGCTCGAAGACGATGACCTCTTCACCGGGGTTGACCAGGGCCAGGAGGACCGCGGCCATGGCCTCGGTGGCGCCGCAGGTGACGGTGATCTCAGTTTCGGTATTGACCGTCATGCCGTACCAATCGGCGTACTTCTTGGCCAAGGCGTTCCGGAGCCGTTTGGCGCCCCAGGTCGTGGCGTACTGATTGATATCGGCGTGGATGGCCGCGGCCGCGGCTTCTTTCAGGATCATTGGGGTTGGGAAGTTCGGGAACCCCTGAGCCAGATTAATCGCTTGGTGCTGGTCCGCCAGGCGGGTCATGCCCCGGATCACGGATTCGGTAAACGAGTGGGTCCGGCGGGCCGTCAGCGATTGGGTCATAGGGCCGATGCACAGGGTTGAAGCGGAATCCTACCGCGGTCACGGTTCCAATATAGTCCGGGACCCTGGTCAGCTAGATTTGCCGTCATGCCATTCTTTCTGACCGCGCTTTTCGTACTGGCCCAGGACACCTCGCTCGTATTCAGCGGCCGGAACCGACAGCTCAACGTCACGCTCCCACGGGTCGACACGACGATCACGATCGACGGAGACCTCCGCGAGCCCATTTGGCGCCGAGCCTCCCGGCTCACTGATTTTTCTCAATATCAGCCGGTGGATGGCCGGCCGGCCGTCGAGCCGACCGAGGTCCTGGTGTGGTATGCCAGTGATGCGATCTACTTCGGGATCCGAGCCCGGGGAGGCGAGGGCAACGCGATTCGGGCCACCCAAGCCAATCGGGACAACATCGGCGCGGAAGACCACGTGCAGATCCTGCTCGATACGTACAACGACCGCCAGATCGCGTTTTTGTTCGGGGTGAACGCGCTGGGCGTTCAGCAGGACGGAACCCGGAGCGACAATTTCGGCGGCGGCGCGGGCGGCCGGTCGGGCAGCGGGGGCTTCGGGAACATCAACCCGCTCGAGGGCAACGTCGACCTGAACCCGGATTTTGGGTTCGAATCGAAAGGCCGGTTGGTCGACGGCGGGTATGACGTTGAAGTCCGGATCCCCTTCAAAAGTCTTCGATACGGCGAAGGGGCCACCCAGGATTGGGGCATCAACATCCTTCGGCGGGTTCAGCATAGCGGTGTTCAAGACAGTTGGGCCCCGGTGGTCCGGGGCAATTCAAGGTTCCTCGGCCAGTCGGGCACGTTGGTCGGACTGCACGACTTGAAGCGGGGCTTGGTCCTGGAGGTGACCCCGACCGCGACCACCCGGCTTGATGGCATGCCGGGAACCAACGGGAAGCGGGACTACGATCACACCGCCGAGTTTGGCGCGGATGTTCGGTGGGGAATCAGCCAGAATCTGACCTTGAACGGGACGGTCAATCCTGACTTTTCACAGGTCGAGGCCGATGTCGGCCAGGTGACGTTGAATGAGCGCTTTGCGTTGTTCTATCCGGAGAAACGCCCGTTCTTCCTCGATGGTCTCGAGCTATTCGACACGCCCAGCCAGTTGATCTACACCCGCCGGATCGCGAATCCGGATGCCGGGGTCAAATTGGCCGGCAAGCTTGGTCGTTTCAATGTGGCCGCCATGACCGCTCTCGACGGGCAAAATCAGTCGGTCAGCGGCGACCGCACGCCGATTTTTGCCGTGACCCGGCTTCGAACCGATTTGGGCAAGGGGTCGACGATTGGCGCGGTGCTCACCAGCCGAGAAGAGGGGTCTGAACATTCGCGGTTGGCCGGAGCCGATTTTCGAACCTATTTCTCCAAGCTGTATTACGTGGAGTTGCAGGCGGTGCAGTCGTGGACCGCGGCGGGTTCCGCGAGCGCGAGTGGACCGCTGCTCCACGCCACGTGGGACCGGACGGGCCGCGGGTGGGGTTTCAACTATTCGGTGAAAGCCATCGGGCCCGACTTCGAGGCGGCTGCCGGCTTCGTCAACCGCCCCGGGGTGATCGAGGCCAACGCCTTCAATCGGCTGTCGGCGTACGGCAAACCCGGCGCGGTGGTCCAGACCATGGGCGCTTTCTTCGGCGCCAGCCGAATCTGGGACTACCGGCGGCCCGGTGACGGGACGATCGAGGGCAGCGAGTTCATCTATCCGAGCGCGACCCTCCGGGGCGGATGGCAACTGAACGGATCCTTGGGCCGCAACTTTTTCAACTACGAAGCGGCCTCCTATCAGGGTATCCAGGTCGTGACCGCGGCGGGGGATACGACGGCCTTTGTGGTGCCGGGACGCGAATCCAACCAACTAAGCGGCAGCCTCACCGTGACCACGCCGACATACCAGCACTTTACCGTCTCGGCGACGGTCAGCGCCGGCGACATCCCGATCTTCCGGGAGGCGGCGCCCGGCCGGAGCCGGCGGATCAACGCCACCATCGACCTGCGTCCAACCACGGCCCTTCGGGCGGCGTTTCAGCTGACTCGGCTCGTGATTGATCGGCAGCGGGACGGTTCGCGGTTCTCGGAGGAGACGATTCCTCGGCTCAAGGTGGAGTACCAGGTGAGCCGGTCGATCTTTTTCCGAGGTATTGGGCAATACAGCGCTCGGGCCCGGTCGGCCGGGGTCGACCGGACCGGCCGGCCGATTCTTATCGGTGGCGTCCGTGATCTGGGGTCGGACTCGAACGAGTTCCAGATGGATTGGCTGTTCAGTTACCGGCCGAGCCCTGGGACGTTGCTGTATCTCGGGTACGGGTCGACCTACACCGAACTGGACCCCAGACGGTCCACCGGGCTCCGCCGCGGACCCGACGGGTTGTTCGGAAAGGTGAGCTACTTGTTCCGGATGTAGCAACGCCCGGCGGGACTCGAACGTATCTTGGGGGCAGCTTTCAGCTTCCCTTCCACAATCGAGAGACCCGATGACGACCGTTGGTCGATTCATGGCTATCAGCGCCTTGATCTCCGGCGCGGGGTGCAGCGCCGCCAACCCGCCGAGTGCCGCCCCGACTCCCCAGACTCAAACGCCGCCTGTCGCGGCGGCCGGTGCGGTCCGTCCCGCCGGTCCGATGCCGGCGCCGGGCCAGGATACCACCCGGCGCGGACCGGGTGGACCGGGTGGTCCTGGTGCCGTGCCCGGCGCCGATCCGGCGCCCCGGCCGTACCCGACGGTGATCACCACTGAGGCCAAGAGCCGGCCGGGTCTGTTCAAGACCCACCGGATCGCGAGCCGGGTCTATTTCGAGATTCCCCGGGGGGAATTGGGGAAGGACATGTTGCTGGTGACGCGGGCGTCGCGGGTGCCGTTGAACGCGGGGTACGGGGGTCAGCAATTGGGCCGGTCGTACGTGCTGCGGTGGGAGCGCCGTGAGCACCGGGTGTTGCTCCGGGCGGTGTCCTATCAGACCGTGGCCGACTCCACCAACCCGATCTATCAGGCGGTTCGGAATTCCAACAACGACGTCATCGTGGCGGCGTTCAATGTCGAGGCCTATGGGCCGGACAGCGCTGCCGTCATCGAGGTGTCGAAGCTTTACACGGCGCCGCCCCCGGAGCTTGGCCCCGGTGCTCAGTTTCGTGGGGCGCCGGACCCGGCCCGGTCGTTCATTGAGCAGGTGTTGTCGTTCCCGACGAACGTGGAGGTCGAGGCCACCCTCACGTTTCCGCCGCCCCCGGCGGGGCTACCGGGCGCTCCGGCCGCCAACCCCTTCGCGCCGGCCGCCACCGGAACAGCCTCGGTTGGGATGCATTGGAGCATGATCAAGCTCCCCGAAAAGCCGATGATGCCGCGCCTCGCGGACAAACGGATCGGATTCTTCTCGCTGCAACAGATTGACTACGGCCGTCCGGAGCAACGGGCGGAAACGCGCCAGTACATCGTGCGGTGGCGGCTCGAGAAGAAGGACCCCAGTGCGGCGATTTCTGAGCCGATCAAACCGATTACCTACTATGTCGATCCCGCCACCCCCGACTGGCTCAAGCCGTATGTCCGGCGGGGCATCGAGCAATGGCAGGTGGCGTTCGAGGCCGCCGGATTCCGCAAAGGCATCGTGGCGAAGGATGCGCCGAGCAAAGCCGAAGACCCGGACTGGGCTCCCGAGGATGCCCGGTATTCGGTGGTTCGGTGGTTTCCCTCGACGATTGAGAACGCCACCGGCCCGAATGTGAACGACCCGAGGTCGGGTGAGATTCTCGAGTCCGACATCTACATGTATCACAACATCATGAACTTGCAGCGGACCTGGTATTTCTCCCAGGTCGGGCACCTGGATCCGCGAGCGCGGATGTGGCCGTTTCCCGATTCGTTGATGGGGCGTTTGGTGGAATTCGTCGTGGCGCACGAGGTGGGCCATACCCTCGGTTACCAGCACGATCAAAAGGGCAGCGCCACCTACCCGGTGGATTCGGTCCGGAGCCGGACCTGGGTCAAACGGATGGGTCATTCGCCGTCGATCATGGACTATTCCCGGTTCAACTACACCGCCCAGCCTGAAGATCAGATCGACATCGAGGATCTGATTCCTCGGATTGGGCCGTGGGACAAGTACACGACGCGCTGGGGGTACACCCCGATTCCAACGGCCCGGACTCCGGATGAGGAGTGGCCGACGCTCGATCGGTGGTCGCGAGAGCAGGATACGACGCCGTGGTACCGCTTCAACATGTCCGACTCGCGGGGTGCCGACCCGGGCGATCACAGCGAAGCGGTCGGGGATGCCGATCCGGTCAAGGCCACCGGCTGGGGGATGAAGAGCATCAAGCAGATCGTGCCGCTCTTGGAAACGGCCGCGGTGCACGAGGGCCAGGATTTCGAGGATCTCGATCTGCTCTATAGCCGGCTGATCGGCCAGTGGGGGACGGAGCTCCGCCACGTCGCCATCATGGTGGGCGGGGCGGACGCCCAGGAGAAATACGCCGGCCAAACCGGGATGCGGTACACCCCGTGGAGCCGAGCCCGTCAGAAGGATGCGGTGCGGTTCCTGAACGAGAACGCGTTCCCGACGCCGAGCTACTTCGTGCTGCCCAACTTGCTTCGGCGGATCGAGGTCGAAGGAGCGCTTCGGCGAATCGGGGCGGCGCAATCCGGGGTGCTCAACACGCTGTGGAACGACCGCCGTCTCGAGCGGTTGATCGAGTTCGACGCGTTAGCAGCCAACCGCCGTGAGGTCTATTCCCTGGGCGAGATGCTGGCTGACGTTCGGGCGGGGATTTGGAGTGAGCTTTCGGCCCCGTCGGTTGCGATCGACGCCTTTCGGCGGGAGCTGCAGCGGTCGTATTTGACCCAGGCGGGCGGCAAGGTGAACCCGGTACCACCGCAACTTCCGGCGGGGTTCCCGCCCGAGTTCCTGGCTCTCTTGGCCGGCGCGCGGGCCACGAGTGATATCCAGTCGGCTTTCCGGGCCGAGCTAACGGCGCTCCAAGGATCGATTCGGCAGGCGCTCGGCCGGTCATCAGACCGGGCTACCCGGGCCCACTTGGAAGACGGCCTGGTACAGATCGATCGAATCCTGAACCCCAGGCGATAGCTCAGGGCCAGGTGGTGAGACCGGACCCTCCGCGGGTCCGGTCTCCTTTTTTTCCCTCGAGCAGCGGTTTCGAGGTCAGGATCGAGAAATCGCCAAAGCCGAACACCACCCGGTTGTCCGATTCCTCGGTTCCTTTGACGGAGCCCGACCGGATCCTCCGAATTGCCTCCAGGGCCAACCGAAGGTGCGCGGGATCAGCCGAGATGGTGTTGTGGGCGGGAAGCAGTCGTTTGAGGGCCGGGGCCAGGGTCACCAGCTTCTCGAGTGACTGCTCGTAACTGTCGAGGTCAGTCTCAGGGACATAGAGCCAAATCGTCGCGTCGTAGTAGGAATCGCCGGTCCAGAGGAGGCCGTTGGTCCGATCGAGCAGCGCGACGGCGTCGGGCGTGTGCCCCGGCACCTGGATGATCTCCAGTCGGCGGCCGCCGAGATCGATGGTGTCGCCATCGGCAACGACTTGGGTCGGCCGCCATGGGTTGGTTTGGAACGCGGCCGTGTCGAGGCCGGCCGGGGCGCCGTGGCAGAAACTCTCGGCCGCCACCTCGCCGGCCAATTCGGCGTGGGGAAAGCCGGCTTGGTTGGCTTTGGTATAGGGCGTGTCCAAGGCCAGCACCTGATCGAACTCGGCGTTGCCCCCGACATGGTCGTAGTGGGTATGGGAGTTGAGGACGCGGATCGGCAGTTTGGTCAGCGCTTCGACCACCGGGCGAATGGGCACCATGCCGAGACCGGTATCGAACAGCAGGGCTTGATCGGATCCGACAATCAGGTAGGAGATGGCTTCCTGGAACTGATTGGCCTCCACCAGGGCGAACACGCCGGGTTCGACGCGGTAGACGTCGAACCACTGCGAGGAGACCGCCACCCTTTCGAAGGTCAGGTTGGCCGGCCGCGGGACCTGGGTACACCACCGATCGGTGGCCCCCGCGGCGAGGGGCGGGGCCGCGGGTTTGGCCTGACCGCAACCCGACAGGGCACCCATGGTGAACAGCGTGGCGAGGCGAACGCGGGGGAACGATGGCATGTCAGGAATCTGGACCCCCCGGGGGTTCTTTTTCCAGGGGCCACCCGAGGATAGGATTCGGGCACCATGACATTGTTTCCGGGGTTCGAGGTCCGGTGGTTCGAGGTTGGCGACGTGGTGATCCACGGGGTCGTCGGCGGGTCGGGTCCACCGCTCTTGTTGTTGCACGGGTATCCCCAAACCCATGCGATGTGGCACAAGGTGGCGGCCCGGTTGGCCGAGCACTTCACCGTCGTTGCCACGGACCTTCGCGGCTACGGCGGAAGCAGCAAGCCGGAGGGCTTGCCGGACCACAGTAACTACTCGAAGCGGACCATGGCCGAGGACCAGGTGCGAGTCATGAACTCGCTCGGGTTCGAACGATTCCGGGTGGCGGGCCACGATCGGGGCGGCCGGGTGGCTCACCGGATGGCGCTCGATCACGGAGCGCGGATTGTCCAGTGGGCCGTGCTCGATATCGTCCCGACCCGAACGATGTATCTCCGAACCGATCGGGTGTTTGCCGAGGCCTATTATCACTGGTTCTTCTTGATTCAGCCGACGCCCTACCCCGAACGGCTGATTGGGGCTGATCCCGATTTCTTCTTGACCACGCATCTCAGTAGCCGGCACGCGGGCCTGGAGGCGTTTGACCGCCAGGCGTTGGCCGAATACCGAACGGCCTTCCGGTCCAGTGCCTGCATTCACGCAACCTGCGAAGACTACCGAGCGGCGGCCACGATCGATCTCGTCCACGACGAGGCGGACCTCAGTCGGCAGGTGCGGGCTCCGCTCTTGGTGTTGTGGGGCCAATACGGGATCATCGAACGTTGTTTCGATCCCCTTGAGGACTGGAAGGAGCGGGTGGTGTCGGTGACGGGTCAGTCGATCGAGTGCGGTCACTATCTGGCGGAAGAGGCACCGGCTGAAACCGCCGCTCTGTTGCGGCGGTTTTTTGGGTCGTAGCCGCTACCGCTGTTTCTTGGCCCGCTCCTGCCGGGCCTTGGCGACGAGGTCTTTCACTTCCTCCATCAAGCGGGCCCCGTTGTAGGGAATCCCATCCTTGACGGTCCATTCGACCCCGCCGGCTTTGACTTCCTTGCCGTTCTTGATTGCGGTGGTTCCGGTCGGGTAGAGGACCTTCAGATCCTCGAGCGGGTTGCCGTTCACGACGATGAGATCGGCCAGGAAGCCGACGCGGACGCGGCCGAGATCGGCCTCGACACCCAGGATCTTGGCGTTGTTGGCGGTGGCGTGTTGGATGACCTTGAGCGGCGTGAACCCCGCCTCTTGGTGGAGCTCCAATTCACGGATCACGCCGAAGCCGTACATCTGGTAAATGAATCCGGCGTCCTCGCCGACCCCGATCAGGCCGCCGCGCCGTTCGAACTCCCTGAGCGCGGCCATCCAGATCCGGTAATTCTCCTTCCAGTATGCCTCGTCGACCGATGACCACCCGATGAAGTACGATCCGTGGTTGGCCGGGTTCGGACGGAAATACTCTTCGAGGGTGGGATGGAGGTAGTCCTTGAACCAAGGCTGGGTTTCGGCCCGCTGGAGATCGCGGCTGGCCTCGTAGATCACCAAGGTCGGGTCCCACGCCACGTTGCTATCGACCATGGCTTGGAGAATCTTCGACAGGCGCTCGGGGTTGGCTTCGCGCCAAATTCGGCCGGCATACCGGAACCGATGGGTTTCGTCGTTGTAGTTGAAATCGGCGGGGAACCGCTGAACGCCTTCCTCGAACGCGGCATCGGGGACGCCGTACCAGTGTTCGATACTCCGGGTCCCGAACCGGACGTCGTCCCAGGCGGTGGTTTCCTCGACGCCGACGTGGTGTGCCACCGGGAGGCCCACCTTCTTGGCCTCGTCCGCCATCGCGGCCATCAGGTCGCGCTCCATGCCGCCGATCTTGATGCCATCGACGCCGAGGGCTTTGACTTCGCGAACCCGGGCCCGGGCCTGGTCCGCGGTGCGAATTGGGTCCCCCCGGCTGTAGCCGGCGTAGATGTAGAGCCGAGGGGCTTCGATCTTCCCTTGGGCGCTCTGTTCCTTGAGCTCGAGGAACTCCTTGGCATCGCCGCCGGAGCTGACGTCGCGCACGGTGGTGACACCCGACGCCAGCCAGAGTTTGAACTGGTAGTCGTACGGTTGCGGGATGCCGGCGCGTTCGTTCTGAAGGTGGCCGTGGGCGTTAATGAGCCCGGGCAGGAGGTATTTCCCGGTGCCGTCGATTTCGGCATCGGCGGCCGGGCGGCGAGCCCGTCCGGCCTGCACGGCCACCGGATCGAGGGCGGCCATATCCACGATCCGGCTCCCCTCAACGACGACGTCGTAAGGCCCCTCGGCCGGGGTGCCGTTGCCTTGGACGACCAGCACGTTCCGAATGGCCAGGCGGCCGCCGGGTCGCTTGCCGTGGGCGACGTTCTTGGTTTGCGCGGCTGCGGTTGGGGCGGATCCGAGCGCCAACAGGCCAAGCAGGAGGAGCCGGGTGGTTTTGATCATCGAATGGCTTGGGTGAGGGGCCGGCCGTCCAGGCGCTCCAGTGGCTCGACGTGGAGTACTGTGGCCAACGTTGGGGCCAGATCGACCGTTCGGACAAACCCAGGATAGCGGCCGGGCTTGAATGGGGCACCATAGAACAGCAGCGGGACGTGGGAGTCGTAGTCGTAGGGCGAGCCGTGCGTGGCGATGATCGGATAGTTGTAGATGTCACCCTCTCGAAGTGTCACCACGGCCGCCGGCACCAAGTCGTCAGGAAACATTTGGAGCCAACGACGGGCAATCTTGTCGGCTCCCGGCCCGGCCCGGACGAGGTCGTCGAACCGATCGACGCGGAGGACCCCGGGGACGAGTTTCGCCGCCGCGATGAACACCTGGGACACCCGGTTGACGGTGAGACCCTTGGATCCGAGCTTGGCCGGGTCGACGAAGAACGCGCCGCTCTCGATGTCGACGGCGGTGGTGTCACCGCCGGCTGCTTTTACTGCGGCTTTGGCGGCGTCGAAGGCGCCGCCCATGTCGACCCGAAGCCCGCCGTGCAGTTCGGGAATAAACCCGCCGCCGTGGTCGGCGGAGAGCGCAATGATGACGGTGCTCGGGTCGCGAAGCGTGAACAGGGTGTCGAGAAAGGCGCCGAGGACCCGGTCGAGGCGGACGATCTGATCGTGCTGCTCTTTGGATTCCGGGCCGTAGAAGTGGCCGATGTAGTCCGTGGCTGACAGCGACACGGCCAGGACGTCGGTGGCGCCGCGTTGGCCGAGCTTCAGATGGCGAAGGCCCTGGAGAGCAAATCGCAGGGTCATTTCGTCGATCATTGGGGTGAACCGCGCCTGGAAGGCGGCCGCCACGGAGTCTGCTGGAAACTGGTGCGGAAACATGAAGTTCCGTCCGAAGCCCTCGTAGGCCACGCTGTCCTTTTCGGGATAGTCGGCGGCGGGTCGGAGGGTGTTCCATGCCTGCCCCGCGTAGTTCTGGGGGAGCCGGAGGGCATTGAACTCAGCTACCCAGGTCGGGAGGGTGTCGTGGTACCAGGAGCTGGTTGTAAAGAGGCCGTTGTTGGCGTACCAGTAGACCTCTTGCTTGGAGCGGCCGATCGGGAGAATCGCGGCCCGGTCTTTCGCTGACACCGAGAAGGCCCGGGTGGCGGGATCGACCGCGGTCAGCCAATCGGTAAGCGTGGTCCCCCGGAACCGGAACGGCGCGGCCCCGAGGTCTTTGGCGCCGATCAACGGCCAGTCGGTGGAATTGACCCCAGCGAGGTTTCGGGTAATCCCGGTGCTTCGAGGAAACCGGCCGGACATCAGGGTCGCGTGTCCGGGTGCGGTTTCGGTGATGGCGTGGTCGTGGTGGGCGTCGAGAAACATCGCGCTCCCCTCGAACAGCCGCGTCAGACCGCCCGAAAGCTGGCCCTTGAACCGATCGTAGTAGTCCGGTCGCATCTGGTCGATCGTGATCAACACCACCAACGCGGGTTTTGGGGAAGCCGCCGTGGGCGGGTTCGCTACCGGCGCCGGACCGCCGGCAGTCGTTGAGCAGGACACCAGCAGGAGCCCGATGAGCGACAGGACGGTTGAATGAACAGCCCGGGAGATTCTCATGGCCGGATAATACGACTCGGGGCGAGCCAACGGAACCGTGGCCACCCCTCGCGGTGGCGGGAGCGAAGCGGTACTATTTTGATCGAACCCCGAATCTCAATGGAGCGTCTATGCGCGCGGTGATCCTGACCTCGCTGGTGTGGGTGTTTGCCGGTACCGGTTCCGTCGGCGCCCAGGAGCCGAAGAAACCCCAGGCGGAACGCCTGTTTCGGGATCGGGAGCCCCTGGAGCTGACCATCCGGGCCCCGTTTGGGGCTCTGTTCAAGAACCGCGACACCACCAAAGCCAACCCGCTGCCTGGCACGATCGAGTTTGTCGACGCCAAGGACGGCAAGAAATCGGTGGCCGTCACCCTCGACACCCGGGGTCACTTCCGGCTCAAGCGGATGACCTGTTCCTTTGCCCCCCTCAAGGTTGAGTTCGACAAGGAATCATCCAAAGGCACGGTGTTCAACGGCCAGGGCGGGATCAAGTTGGTGACCCACTGCCAGAACTCCGGACGGAACGAGCAAAACCTCCTGATCGAGGAGGCCATCTATCGGATGTACAACCATCTGACGCCGTTCAGCCACCGGACCCGGTTGGCCAAGATTACCTATGTGCCCGAGGACACCACCAAGACGGTCACCCGGTACGGCTTCTTCATCGAAGACGACAAAGAGTTGGCCAAACGAAACAGCTCCAACTTGATGATGGTGACCGGTGGCAATTTCTCGGACATGGAGACCAGTCACCTCGATCTGGCCATGGTCTTCGAGTACATGATCGGGAACACCGACTGGTCGGTGGCGATGATTCACAATTTCCGGATCTTGGACCCCGGGTTAGGCGGGCTCTACGTTCCGGTTGCCTATGATTTCGATTTTTCTGGTTTGGTTGGCGCGTCGTACGCCATTCCCGACGGACGGCTGCCGATCAAGAGCGTCAAGGAACGGCTGTATCGAGGTCCCTGCCGGAAGGTCGAGGAGTTAGCCCCCACTATGGAGCGACTGAATCAAGCCAAGGACTCGCTGTATGGGCTGATCCGCGCCATGCCGGGGATCGAACCGAAGCGTGCGAAAGAAGCCACCGATTATCTCGATGGCTTCTACGATGAAATCAAGCGTCCGAAGGACTTCGACGACGCGCTCGGCTACACGTGCCGGGGCCGGTAGACTAGCCGGCCACCGTCCAGGTCCGGCCGGTGTGCATCAGGGCTGCCAAATCCTTGGGGCCGCCGGTCGCTGATTTCATCTGGGCAAAGACCACGTCCTCGTAGGTCGGCGCCGGGTCGCAATAGAGGACGCCGAGGACCTGAGGAAACGCCGGCGGATGGAGCGACCCCAGGAGCGAGGCCAAGGTCCGGTTCTTCTCGTCGTGGACCAGGATGTCCGCCTCCGCGACCCCGTTTTCCCCGATGGTGACGACCTCGAGTTCCAGGGCCGCCGGCTTGAGCCGGAGGCCCTGAGTCTTTTCCTTCCCGAACACGAGCGGCTTTCCATGCTCGGCCAGCAACTGACGTTCCGGCGCGACGCTCTTGTCGGTGAACTCGTCGAACACGCCGTCGTTGTAGACCACGCAGTTTTGGAAGATTTCGACGAAACTGGTGCCTCGGTGGGCGTGGGCCCGCTTCAGCACCGACACGAGATGAGCCTGTTGGGTGTCGACCGTGCGGGCCACGAACCGAGCGCCCGCGCCCAGCGCAAAGAGCGTGGGCGAGAGCGGGGAGTCGAGCGAACCCATGGGCGTCGAGGGTGACCGGGTTCCGACCCTCGAGGTCGGTGAATACTGCCCCTTGGTGAGCCCGTAGATCTCGTTGTTGAACAACATCAACTGGATGTCGACGTTGCGGCGAAGGATATGGAGCATGTGGTTGCCACCGATCGAGAGGCCGTCTCCGTCGCCGGTGACCAGCCAAACATCGAGGTCGGGGCGAGCCAACTTGAGGCCGGTGGCCACCGCCGGCGCCCGGCCGTGGATGGTGTGGAACCCGTAGGTCGAGATGTAGTACGGGAACCGGGATGAGCACCCGATGCCGGACACGAACACCGTCGACTCTTTGGTGGCCCCGACGTCGGCCAGGGTCCGCTGCACCGCCTTCAGGATGGCGTAGTCACCGCAGCCAGGGCACCAGCGGACTTCTTGATCCGATTCGAAATCGGAGGCCTTGAGCGGTACCGTCGTGGTGGTCATGATCACTGCTCCAATCGGGTGCGGATCGCCGTCACCAGTTCGCTGATCTTGAACGGCTTGCCGGTGACCTTCGCGAGTTTTTCAGCGGGAACCAGGTACTCACTTCGCAGCACCGTCACCAACTGACCGTTGTTCATCTCCGGCACCAGGACCCGGTCGAACCGTTTGAGGAGGTCGCCGAGGTTCTTGGGAAACGGCTTCAGGTACCGAATGTGAATGTGGGACACCTTCTTGCCCTCGGCGCGAAGGGTCCGGACCGCCTGGTGGATCGGGCCGTAGGTCGAGCCCCAGCCAACCACCGCCATTGTCCCGGTATCCTCGCCTAAGGCTACGGCCTGGAGCGGAATGTCATTGGCGATGCCGTCGATCTTGGCCGCCCGGACGTCGGTCATCTTCTGGTGGTTGTCCGGATCGTAGGAAATGTGCCCGGTGTTGTAGTCCTTCTCGATGCCGCCGATCCGGTGCTCGAGACCCGCGGTGCCGGGGAGGGCCCAGACCCGGCCCAAGGTGACGGGGTCCCGCAGGGAGGGGTGAAAGCCGACCGGATCAGTGCGGAATTTGACCGGGAAGCTCGGCAGTTCGTTGACGTCGGGAATGAGCCACGGCTCGGACGCGTTGGCCAGATACCCGTCGGTGAGCAGCATGACCGGCGTCATGTATTTGGTGGCAATCCGGACCGCCTCCATCGCGACCTCAAAACAATCCGACGGGGTGGCCGTCGAGATCACCGGCAGCGGCGTGTCGCCGTTCCGGCCGTAGATGGCTTGGTAGAGGTCGGACTGCTCGGTCTTGGTCGGGAGCCCCGTCGAGGGCCCGCCTCGCTGGTTGTTGATCACGATGACCGGCAATTCGGTCATCACGGCCAGACCGATCGCTTCCGTCTTGAGGGCAATCCCGGGTCCGGAACTCGAGGTGATGGCCAACGCCCCTCCGAAGGCCGCCCCGATGGCGGCGCACATGGCCGAGATCTCGTCCTCGGCCTGGAAGGTGACGATGCCGAACTGCTTCAATCCGGCCAGCGAGTGGAGCACCGGTGAGGACGGCGTAATCGGATACGACGCCATGACCACACGGTCGAGCTTGGCGGCTTTGGCCCCCGCCACCAGGCCCCAGACCAGCGAATCGGTGCCGGTCACGGTTCGGTAGGTCCCGGGCGCGGCACTGGCCGGCGCGACGCTGTAGGACGGCGCCGAGAGTTCGGTGGTCTCGCCAAAGGCATGGCCGGCGTTCAGGGCCGCGACGTTGGCCTTGGCGATATCGGGCTTCTTGGCAAATTTCCGCTCCAGCCACTCGATGGTATGGCTTCGATCGCGGCCGTACATCCAGAGCATCAGGCCGAGGGTCCACATGTTCCGCGACCGGAGGGCCTCCTTGGTGCCCAAACCAAACGGCTTAACCGCCTCGGCGTTCATCTTGGTCACGTCGAGCTTGAGCACCCGGTAGTCGGAGAGCGATGGATCGTCGAGCGGGTTGGTGGTGTACCCGGCCTTGGTCAGGTTGCGGGGAGTGAAGGTGGCGATGTCGCAGACCAACACCCCGCCCCGCTGGAGGTCTTTCAGGTTGGTCTTCAGGGCGGCGGGATTCATGGCGATCAGGGCGTCGAGTTCGTCGCCCGCGGTCATGACTTCGGTGCTGCCGAAGTGGATCTGAAAGGCTGAGACTCCGAACGTGGTGCCTTGGGGGGCCCGAATTTCGGCGGGGAAGTCGGGAAACGTGGCCAGGTCATTGCCGGCCAACGCGGTTTCCACGGCGAACTCGGACCCGGTGATCTGCATTCCGTCTCCGGAGTCGCCGGCGAAGCGAATCACGACCGCGTCCCGGGGGATCCGGGCCGGGTGGGTTGGGCTGGTGGCTGTCATTGGATGCCTCGGTGAAAAAATGGACGCCTTCAAACTACCGCCATGGCGGCCGTTCCGCCTCTGGGCTCCGGGTTACACCGGCAGGGGCACCCGCTCGATCTCGCTGATCCGGCTGACGTCGACTTTGGTGACCACGCCCGATTGATCGGTCTCGGAGACATTGGCGAAGCGGGCACCCCAGACGATTTCGTCTCCCGCATAGGACATCCGGGTGTGCACGGTCTGGCCGAAGACCTCCTCGACTGCGGTCAGCAGCACGAACAGCTCCGGGGCCCGGGCCGCCAAGCCCTCCGCGTCCAAGCCAAAGAGCGGGCTTTCGGTGGTAATGGGATGGACGATGGTCCAAGTGGTCGGCATGAAGACGACGTCGTGCCGTTCCAGGCTCAGTGGTTTGAAATCACGACCGGACCCATCGGCCTTGAGGAGCGAAATGTTGACCACGGCCGCCACTTGAATCAGCTCGGTATGGCGGGCGTTGGCCAAGCGGAACATCAGTGCCTTGCCGCCGTGGAACGGGGCGATGGTGGCCACGTCGCTGAAGATCACCCCGGCCCGGGGCCTCGAAATCCGGGCAAAGACGACCCCAGCCGCCGCGGCCGCGCCCAACAGGCCGATCAGCGACTCGACGGCGTCGAGAATGTTGGCCCCCATCGAATGGGGCACGATGTTGCCGTATCCGATGGTCGCGAGGGTGTGAACGCTGAAAAAGAAGGCGTCGACGAACCGGCCCGCGACGGTGGTGCCGACGCCGCCTTTCAGGGCATCTGGTCCGAGCAACAGGTATCCGGTGGCGAACACGGCGTTGGTTCCGAAATACGCCAGGGCCACCAAGCCAAGAAACTTGGGCCAAGTAGTGGTCAGGAGGTAGTTGTAGACCCCAACCGATTCGACGAACCGAAGCCCGACTCGCCGGGCGGAGAAGGTCCCGTCTCGCTGCAGGAGCCGGCTTCGACCCGAGCGGCTCAAGACCCCGCCAAACCCTAGGTCGGACGGGGGAGGGCTCGAAGTGGCGGGAATTCGCTCAGGTTCGGTCATGCCCCGGGGATCAGAGGTACCGCTCTCGCAGTACCTGGAGATGGTGGGTCACGTGTCCGGCGAGAATATGGGCCAGCGCCCGGACCGAGACTTCTTTCCCGCTCGCGATGCCGCGGCGGGTCCGGGCCTCGACCGGCAGGCCGGACAACAGGGCCAGGCTGGCGCTCCGGACCGCGACCCACTCGTCGACCAAGCTCGTCAGCGACCGGGCGTTGAATTGGCCGGGCTCGATCCACAGGTTCTCATCGAAGCTCGGGAGCGGCGTGGGGTCGGCCCGGGCAAAGCTCACGATCCGGTAGGCAAAGACGCGCTCTGAATCGAAGAGGTGCCCGACACACTGCTTGATGGTCCATTTGCCGGGAGCGTACGCGAACATCGCCTTGTCATCGGAAAGGGGCCGAAGGAGGTTCATCGCCTCGGGGATTTGCTCCGCCAAGATGGTCAGGAGATCGCCGGCGGGGACCTTGTTGATGTAGGTCCCGTAGTATGGCGCATACTCGTCGGCGGCGGGTCGATCGTACTTGGGCGTCATGGCTAGCGTCTCACGAAATGAAGATTTTGAACCCGGCCGGCTCCCAAGCGGAAGCCGTCGGCCCGGCCGTTCTTGGCGCGCGACAGCTTCAGAATGATCCCCATCGGCCCCGTGAACTCGTCCTTCCCGGTGGGCCGCAAGGTAATCGGGGCTCGCTCTCCGACGAGGGCCGTCAGAGCGGTATCGCCGGCGGTCAGGCGGTAGGTCACGTCGAGTTCCTGGCTGTAGTAGGCCCCGGCCACGGCGGCCAACTCGGCCGCGGCGGCGGGCATAGCTGGCTTGGTGGTAGTGCCGGGCCCGTCTTGGGCGGTCAACTGAATCGGGCCGGGCTTGGCGCCGATGAACACATCGGCGACTTGTTGGCCGAGGGCGATGGTGTTGGCGGTGGCGACGTTGCAGAGCAACGCCAGGGAGAGCCGCCGGGCCGGCCAGCGCGCCAGATAGGTCCGATACCCACCGGTGGCGCCGCTGTGCGAGATCTCGGGCTCGCCGCGGTACGACGTCATGAACAGGCCGGCGGCGTAGTCGATCTGCTTGCCGTCGGTGAGCCGGCCCTGCTGCTGCATCAGGTCGACCCACGGCTGGCCGCCGATGGTTGGGTGAGTCAGGTGCTCGTTCCATTTGAGGAGATCGCCGACCGTGGTCAGGAGCCCGCCCGCGCCGTAGACGCTCATGAACGGCATGTCGACCTGGTAGGCCCCGCCGCCGGTCCGCCCGTAGGCGGTGACCCGGCCCGGCACGACCCGGTTCCAGTCGTCCCGCCACTGGGTGTGGGTCATGCCTAACGGTTTGAAGAAGACCTCTTGAGACACTTGGGCCAAGGGCTGCCCCGTTACCCGTTTCACCACCTCGGCCAGCAACAGGAACCCCGAGTTGCTGTAGAGGAACGCCGAGTTCGGCGGAAAATTGAGCTCCTGTTGCCGGTACACCATCGCGAGGGCCCGGTCCATCGTGTAGAGATGGGTTCCCGGTTCGACGCCGGCCAGCGAAAACAGGGTCCACATGTCACGGATGCCGCTGGTGTGGTTGAGCGCCATCCGAATGGTGATCGGGCTTCCGTAGTCGGGAAGCTCCGGGACGTACTTTCGGATCGGATCGTCCAGGCTCAACTTGCCCTGAAGCGCCAAGTAGGTGATGACCCCGGCCGTGAACTGTTTGGCCACCGAACCGGACTCGACCACCGAGAACTCGGTCATCGGCGCCCCCGATTCGAGACTGGCCATGCCGTAGCCCCGCCGGAAGATCGGGCTGCCGGCCCGGTCGAGGCCGATCGAGCACCCCGGCGCGTCCGACCGGTTCATTCCGGCAAACACCTGGTCGATCATCGCGGCGGTATCCGCCGCGATCTGAGCGTTGAGCGGGCCGGGCAGCAGGAACAACCCGGTAACGAGCCATCGGACTGGTGAGCTCACGGGGTCGGTTTCGATTCCGGTAAGAGGGTGACTCGAACGTAATTCTTCCGGTCGAGATACCGAAGGGCCGCCTGTTTGATCCGCTCCGGCGTCAGCAAGGGGAGGAGGTCGCTCGAATCGAGAATTACCTTCGGGTCATCGCCGTTCTGGTCAACCGCCGCCAATTGGCCCAGCCAGAACCCGTTTTCCTTGAGATCGGTTTCGCGCGACCGAATGGTGGTTTCCCGGATCTTGGCCAGATCCTTCTCGGTGGCACCCTGTTGCTGGAGGGTGTCGATCTGGGCAAACACCGCCGCGAGCAACTGCGGAACGCGATCGGGCGCCGATCCGAAGCTCACGCTCAGGGTGTATTCCTCGCGGGGGATCCGGCTCGGCGCCGGGCTGACCGAGACGCCGTAGGTGCCGCCGAGTTCCTCGCGGAGCTGTTCGCGGAGCTTGATGTCCAGCACGTCCGCCAGGCTCCGGAGGACGAATCGTTCCTGCCGCGAGAATGAAAACGGCCCGGAGAAGACGAGCTCGGTCTGGCTCTTGGGTTCGATGCCCCGCCTGACTTCGCGTTCCACGACGCCGGTCGGCGGTTTGATCCCGATATCGCGCCATCGCTCGCCCCTCCGGGTGGCGGGGAGGTTGCCGAGGTAGCGTTCGACCAGCGGCTTGACCTGCTCCAACGTCAA
Organism: Gemmatimonadota bacterium; assembly: GCA_031375485.1. Lineage (GTDB taxonomy): Bacteria > Gemmatimonadota > Gemmatimonadetes > Gemmatimonadales > GWC2-71-9 > SHZU01. The sequence goes on from JANMHX010000218.1 coordinate 30,969, forward strand.
CGATCCGACCAGCACAAAGGTGAAGTCGCTGGCGTCGCCGAACCGGTCGCGATACACCGCCAACGACCGGTCGAGGTCGAGCGAGTCGATGATGACCGGGGCGAGTGGCCGGCTTCTGGGGTGATGCCCCGACATGGTGGCCACGAGGGTGTCGCGGAGCGCGATGGCCGGACTGGCGCCCCGGTTGGCCAACTGGGCCCGGGCGTTGGTCTTGAAGGCCTCGAAGGCCTGCGGGTCCCGCCGTGGCGCGGTGAAATAGAGATAGGTCAGCTGGAACATCGTCTCGAGGTCCTGGGGCGAGGCTTGCCCGCGGATCCCCTCTTGGTAGGCACCCAGAAACGGGGCCACGAACACTGACTTCCCGGCGAGCTTCTTCTGGAGCTCGATCAAACTGAAATCCGCCAAGCCGCCGAGCGACACCAACTGGGTGGCGAAGACGGCGGCGGTAAAGAGACTGTCGGGTGTGAGCGAGTTGCCGCCGGGGCTGAAACCGGAGAACAACACTTCGTCGGCCTTGAACGTGGTCGGTTTGACGATGACCCGGATCCCGTTCTCGAGGGTCCACCGGGTGACGCCGAGCAAGGTGTCCCGGGTCTCACTGACCACGGGACGACCGACCAGCCCGGCCTCGACCAACGGCGCAGCGGAGACCGTCTCTTGGTACGCCGCCACGTCGGTGCCCCGAACCCGGTCGAACAAGGCCAGCAACTCCGCGGCAACGGGTACTTTGACGCTGGGCTTTTCCGGCGCGTTGACCAACAGAATCCGGTCCTTCAACTTGAGCCATTCCTGTGCGGCCCGATTCACTTCCGCCAGCGTCACCGTTGGAAGCATGGCCTTGATCATCGCAAACTCGGCCGCGATCCCGGGCGAGGGGTCGCCGGTCAAGAAGTGCTGGATGTATTCCTCGACGAATGAGCCCGACTCGGTCTTGTCGCGCTCGGCGAAGGCCTGCTCGTAGCTCCGGAGATAATCCTGCTTGGTGCGTTCGAGTTCCGGGGCGGTGAAGCCGTGCCGGTCGACCCGCTCGACTTCGGTCAGCACCGCGGTCAGGCCCCGGAGGATGCCGGTGTCCGCCACGGCGGCGCCGAGGGAGAACGCTTCGGTGCCCCGGACAAACCGACCAGGCCCGCCGCCCGCGCCGATGAACGGCGGGTTCGGCTGTTGGGAGAGCTCGGCCAGCCGCTGGCCCAGCATCGAGGCGTAGAGCTCGCCGATCAGCGACTTCCGATAGGCCGCGCGGCTCGGATCAACCCGGCCGGGCCGGAGGTAGTAGGCGCCGACCGACGTGCTGGTGGCCTCGGCGTCGGTCGCAATCGCGACGGCGGTGGAATCGCGGGCCGGCACCGAGTATTCGACCCGGGGCCGCCGGACCCGGCGCGGGGGAATCCGGCCAAAGTGGGTCCGGATCAGCTGGATGATCTGGCGGGGCTCGAAGTCACCGACGGCCACCACCGCCATCAGGTCGGGCCGGTACCAGTCGCGGTAGAACCGGGTCAGCGCCGTGGGGTTGAACCCTTCGAGGGACTCTTTGGTCCCGATCGGCAGCCTGTCCTTATATCTAGAGCCCCGAAAAATGACCGGGAACTGTTTCTTCTGCATTCGGTTCCCGGCGCCCTGGCCGAGCCGCCACTCCTCGATCACGACCCCGCGTTCCTTCCGGATTTCCGCGGTGTCGAAGCTGATGCCGTCTGCCCAATCCTCGAGGATCTGAAAGCCTTTTCGGACCAAATGGGCGCTGTCGGTGGGCACCAGGAGCTGGTAGATCGTCTCGTCGAATCCGGTGCTGGCATTCAAGTCGGCGCCGAACCGCATCCCGATCGCCTCGATGTAATCGACCAGCGCCTGCTTCTTGAAGTTCCGGGTCCCGTTGAACGCCATGTGTTCGACGAAATGGGCCAAGCCCAACTGGTCGTCGTCCTCCATGATCGAACCGGTATTGACCACCAAGCGGAGCTCGGCCCGCTTTTCGGGGCGGGTGTTTTTCCGGACGTAGTAGCGGACCCCGTTCGGCAGCCGGCCGGTGGTGACGGCGGGGTCGAGTGGGAGGCGGCCGGCCGGGGCGGCCTGGACCAGGGCGAGCACGAGCGACAGAGTGAGCACGGGCAACTCAGGGCAGGAGAGAGAAAGCGCGTTGGCTGGTGGCGGTGGTGCCGCCGGCTCGTGCTTCCAGACGAAGGAGATACTGACCGGGTTTCTGGCGGCGGAGGTCGAGTTCGAAGGCGCCACCGGTAGCCCGCCATTGCAGGCTCATGGTTGGCCGGCCGCGGGGCCCGCGGCGGACCGGAATGATCGCGACGGTCACGGCCAAGGAGTCGGCCGTCGCGCCAGTGGCCTCCCAGTAGATCCCGACCGGCGCCGCCTTGGAGAACCGGTTGGTTGGGAGGGCCCGCGCGACGGCGGTTTCGAGTGCTTCGGGGAGATCGTCGGCCACGGCGAAGAATAGGGGGTCGGACAGGATCAGCGAACCGGGGGCCGAATCGGGCTCGAACACCACCCGAGTCGCGGTGATCCGGCGACCCTGGTGGGTCCGGGTTTCGAGACCGGCCATCGCCGGCCGGCCGGCCAGGCGAACCACCAGACCGCCTAACGTCGTGGTCGAATCGGTCCGGGCCACCGACCTGGTCCCGGAGGTTCCGATTGCGGTGAGCGCCACGACGGTATCAGGGCTCCGGACCGATCCGGCCACGACCAAGGTGGTATCGCCCCGGGGAAACCGGGCAATCTGGGCCTCATCGGTCAGCACGAAGCGATCGGCATAACTCGGCGCGTACCGAAACCGGGCCCGATCGGGCGAGAGGTCCCACCGCCAGGGTTGGCCGGGGCGGTGGCTCGGAAAGAACTGATACGCCGGCGTCCGCTGGTGCCCCGTCACCCCAGGCGACTCGGCCAAGCTCATCGGCCGGTCGGTGACCGACCACCGGGTGGACCACCCGTAGCGGAGCATCAGTTCCTCGAGGTCCCGGCCCCAGGGAATGAAGTGGGGCGACCGGGCATGGGTCAGCAGCGCCGCCATGGTGCGGCGGGAAAGCAACTCGGTCCGAAGGTCATTGCCCGGCTCGGACAGCAGCGGCTTGGCCAGAAACAACACCGAATCGGCTAGCCGGCGGCGGCCCTCGCAATCCTGGCCGGCCATTCGTTTGGCGACCGGGTTGTCGAAGACCACCGTCCAATCAGTCCAGGCACAGCGAACCTCGATCGGCATCTCGGCGAGGGCTCGGTCGAAGGCCGAGTCGGCGTCGGCGAAGCGTTCCGCGAGGTGCAGTGAGAGTCCGGCCAGGGCACTGCACCACCAAGGCAGAGCCCCGCAGCGGGCCGCGACGGCCAGCGCTCCCTCTGGCCGTTGGTGTTCGAGCAGATACCGGACCCGTTGTCCCAAAATCCAATTACTACCGGGCCGCTCGGCGTGGGCCTCCGCGAGGCTCAAGTTGAGCCGGGCTCGGGCGGTGATGACGGCTTCGGGCTCGGCGGGCAGGCTGGTGTCGCGCTCGTCGTACCAGTAGCAGAACCGGCCGATTCGCTCCTCGCAGCGACCGCCGCCGGTTGGTCTGATCGGGAGTCGGTGTCGGCGATCGGACTCGAATCCCTCTTGGGCGCTCCGGGCCCGGTTGACCGCCCGCCCGGAATCGGGAGCCAGCAGTTGACTCGGGCTGGGTGGTTGGACGGTGAGCACCGCGAGGAGCAGCCAATCCATCGCGATCAGCGAAAGAGATGTTGGTACCGGCGTTTGAAGTCCGCCTTGCGGGCGGCGGCGTCGGTGCCGGCCAGGCCTCGACACCGTTGGGCGGCGTGGGCGTCCCACCCTTCGGGCCACGATTTGAACACCAGGGTGCGGCAGGCCGGGCAGCGGACTTTCCGGCCCACGACGAGGGAGGCGCTCAACTCCTCACCATTCAGAATCGAGCCGCTCTTATCGGTGCGGGGCAGGAGTGATGCCTGTTCGATGACCGGTTCGAGCGGGGTCGTCGCGATCAAGGCTTCGAGCCCGAGGGCGCACGCCGCCTGGAGGACGTCCCGAGAAACTTGGGGATACCGGCGGTTGAACTCCTCGAGCGTTCCGCCACGGTCCAAGTGATCGACCAACGCCTTCACGGGAATCTTGGTCGCGGCGAACACGGCGGTGCCTTGGCGGATGCCGGGTGCCCGGCTTACGACTTGGTGCAGCGCCCGCACGGCAAATCCCTACTGCGACCGGAGCGAGCGGGCGATCAAGCCGAGTCCAGCCGCCAGGGCGCCGAGCATCAAGAGGGTGTTGAACAGACTGGTTGGCTGGAAGAAGATCCGGAGGTTGGCGACGACGCCGATCAGGATGATCAACATCCCGCCGAGGGCCAGGAACCATCCCGCGGCCGACTTGCCGCTGAAGAACAGAATCCCGATGCCGATCAAGAGCGGAATCAGCGACAACCCGAAGGCATTGTAGCCGTAGAACGACCAGTAACTGGTGGTGACGGTGACTTGATTCAAGATCAGATAGCCGCCTCCGACTACCAGGGCCAAGCCACCGAGGAAGGAGCTGAGTCCGCCGGGGGTGCCGCCGGCGCCGTTGGTGCGGACAGGGTCGGTCATGGGGCCGCTTTCACCGCCAGGAGAATGGTTGCATCTTGGAGAATGCTAACGCGAACTCGCCCGCTGGTCGAGGTTGCCGTCGATTCGGTGGCCGCGGCCGTGATGGCGGCCGGCTTGGGGGCCGACCGGCTCGAACTCTGCCAGGATCTCGAGCTCGGCGGAACCACGCCGAGCTTGGGGTTGATCGAGGCGGTCCGGGCGCGGGTGACGATCCCGGTGGCGGTGATGATCCGGCCTCGGGGCGGGGAATTTGTCTATGGGTTGGACGAGGTTCGGATCATGGCGGCGGACATTGGGCATGCCATCCAGGCCGGGGCCAACGGGGTGGTGGTGGGGGTGTTGACCGCCGCCGGAGGGATTGATCGCGAGGGATTGAAACGGCTGGTGGCGGTGGCCGGGCCGGTGCCGGTGGTGTTTCATCGGGCGTTCGACTCGGTGGCGGAGCCGCTTGAGGCGCTCGATATGCTGATGGCGGAGGGCGTGGCCCGGCTGCTGACGGCTGGGGGTGGGGCTACGGCCTACGCGGGGCGTCGGGTGATCGGACGGCTGGTTGAGCGGGCGGGCGGCGACCTAACGGTGATCGCGGGTGGCGGGGTGACGGCGGCAGACGTGGTTGAGCTGATGGCGGCCACGGCGGTGCGGGAGATTCACCTGTCCGGGATTCGGTTGGAGCGGGTGGCGGGCGGGGTGTTTGGGATGACGCCGGTGCCGAATCCTGACCGGCTCGGAGGAGTGATCGACGCGCTGAACCGGTCGGCAGGGAGGAATCCGTGAGATCCGAGTCGCTCGTGGTCGTTTGCTTGGTGATCGCTCTGTCAGCCTGCGGTCAGAAATTGGCTGGGCCTGGAGAATTTGTGACCACCCATTTGGCCCGAGTTGATGGAGTCGTCCTGAACGGGCAGTGGGCGCCCCAGGAGTCGGTCACGGTCACTGGCCGGTCCCTGCGGGTCGATGCGGCGTACACTTTCGGGGTTGGGGTGACGGACCGGGACGGCATGTTTTCCTTCAAGATTGGACGAATCGATGGGGCTGACCGGCCGGACCCTGACACGTTGTCGGTGATGCTCAGGATTCAGGCTCGGGGATCGAAATATCCCAGAGCGCCGGACGGGAAAGAGCTTGCCGACAGTGTGCCGGTGGTAGTCCGCTTTTCCGGCCGCGGCAAGTCCGCACCCGTCACAACGATTGACGTGGTATTTCGGGGACTGTGAGGTATGGTGCCTGAGTAGAACCGGATCGAGCGGGCTTACGATCCTTGCCGTGCTGCTCGCGAGCGGGTTGGCCCGGCCGAGCCAAGCTCAGCGGTCGCTCATCGTTGGGGTCGCTCGCGATCAGAGCGGTGCCCCGATTCCGTACGCGGAAGCCGTCCTGCTCCACGGCAAGAGCCAAGACCGGACCAACTACCGGGGGTGGTTCGTGCTCGACTCGCTCGAGGCCGGCGCTGACCTGCTCATCGTCCGGGCGATCGGTTTCCAAGTTCAGCGGGTGCCGCTCACGCTCGGCGTTGCCGACACGCTGGAACTCGAAATCGTGCTCAGGCCGCAGGTCCAGGTCTTACCCGAAGTCATCGTGAAGGCGTTCGGCCGGGAGCTCAAGGGCATTGCGGCGGTGTCGGCGCGGCGGATGATGCTGAATGGAGCCCCGCCCTCGGGGCTGGTTACCCGAGAGGAATTGAAACCTGGGGCAAGTTCGATTTGGCCAACGTCCTTCGGCGAGCCGGGCTCCGAATCGTTGGAGACATTGCGTACTGCCCCGAGCGGGGCGGCGACGACTCCCCCATGATGGTGTTCCTCGACGGGGCCCCGATCTATCGCCACCCCGTACAGGACGGACCCGGATTCAGCGTTCGGTTATTGCCGCCTCAGCAGGTCGAGGCCATCGAAGTCTATCGATCGGTTGCGGCCCGGCCCGTGGAGTTCAATACGACCGGCTCCAAAAGTTGTCTGGTTCTGATCTGGACCCGGCGGTAGGCTCGCTGGCCCTTATCTGTGGTTGATCGGGATCTCGATCCGAGTCCCTGGCGTCGCCAAGAGCGTTACCTGCCTGGCTGACCCTTTGAGCTGTTGGCGGACGCTGGCGGTATCGGCCAGGGGGACGTGACTTGCGAGGTAGTGACTGGCCCCGATCGCATCGAGGACCGCGTCGTGGTCGGGGCCGGAGAAATACCAGAAGGGCAGGATCGCCACATCGATGCCCCGGGCCGGCAACCGGTGCGGGGCAAAGTTGGCCACGGTTGGATCAGCGTCGCCGACGTGCAGCACCGTGGCGCCGCCAACGGTCACGAGGAATCCTACGTTCGCGACTCGGCGGCTCGGCGTGCGGTTGTGGGGGAGGTCGAGGACCCGAACGGAGATGCCGTGGATCGCATAGTCCCCGCCGGTTCCGGGAGGCGGGGTGGCCGCGATGACGCGGGGATGGCGGGCTGAAATGCCGCTTCGGGCCACCAACGAGTCGACGGTTTCGCGGGCCGCGAGGTACCAGGCCGTGGTGTCGTGCTGGAGCCGAGCGGCGACGGACGCGGCGTCGAAATGGTCGAGATGCCTGTGAGTGGTGAGGGCGAGGTCGATGGCCGTGAAGGGCGGGCGGGCCCGCTCGAGGGCGTCGAGAAGACGGGGAGGAACCGCCGGGTACTCGGTGAGCGCGCCGTGATGGAGGCCGTCGATGACGACGCGGCGGCCGTCGCGTTCGAGATGGACGCCCATGTTGGCGAGGTAGGTCAGGGTCAGCGGGCGAGTTTGGCATTGCCCGGGCCGAGGGGCGATGAGCAGTGCCAGCAGCACTGCAACCGTCTGGGTTCGCATGAAGGGCTCTACGGCGGGCGCTGTGCGGCGGTTTCCGCCCGGTCGTAGGTCGAGGAGGTCGTTAGCTCCGCAATGCCTTGGGGGTTGGGGCTGAAGGTCCGCCCGACGGTCAACAGATCGCCTTCCTCTTCCAGGCCACTGCCCCGGCTGCCACCAGCGTATCCAATCCGCAATCCGTCACAGACTAGAACGCCTCCTCGCCGGCCTTTCTCCTGGTAGGCCTGCTCGGTTATCGGGCCGGAACAAGGATCACAGATCCAGCTCCTCGACGGCGGCTCGAAATCAAGAACCACCGCCCAATGAGTGAGTCCGCTCGGAGAACAGCGCGGGTCTCGACGCTCCCACTCGACACGAAGGGGTTTAGGGTGACGAACACGGAATCTCCTTCGCGCCGTGACAGGGCGGCCGTAGATCCGAGGGCGGAATCAACCTCGAAACCAAACGGGGCAAAGCTTAAGGCGAACACACCCTCGGTCGACGTAGGTGGACCCTGTAGCCCCATACGCTTTCGCAGGCGCCTGTCGAGAAACAGCGCAATCAACCCCCGGACTTCACGGCTTCCGACGACCGGCAACGAATCATCTTGGCGGAAGGCGGCTTCCCAGGCCCCCACTTGTGGAGCAGCCCACTCATCGGCGTTCTCGGCCGGTCGGCAAGAAAGTGAACCGAGCATCAGCGTGCATGCCATTGAGAGCCGGATCATGGATATCCCTCAATACACTGATCGGAGTTCTCTGGAGAACTCGCGGCGAATGATATTCTCTCACCGAACCTAGCACAGAGTTAGTCCGCCCTCCCCACTCACCACAGAATGATCCGACTCAAGATCTCGGATCGAGGCATCAAAGGTGAGTGTGGCTTCCGAAGGACTTCGACGAAATGCCGATCCCGATGAGTGCGGTACCTCACGTCGAGGCCGAACGGGGGGTTGACAGGGTCTCGCCGGCAAACCCATAGGCGTTGAGCCCCCCGCCACCCCGATCGGATCCGGTTGCGTGAACCGCCCGGTCTGGGGATCGTAGTACCGGTTCCGCTTATACTAGCCCCACCCCGTCCCGCTTCCCCTCGATTACCGTGCCGAACCAGCTCAGCTTCTTCTGCCCGCTGCTGATCGTAGGCGCTCCGCCCGGCGCTCGATTGCTGAGCGAACCACGCCGGCCGCGATCGTTCGTCCGAGCAGGTCAAATCGTTGATCAAGAAACCGCCGACCACCCCGAAGTGGACCCTCAGGGCACCCCACTACAAGTTCGAAGGCGGCCGCGCGCAAGGGCTGCCAGGGCGACAACCAGGGTTTGGTCCTGCCCAAGCGAATCGCGGCGCAATATGGCCACTGTGACGTCGTCTAGGGAGTATGCAACCAGAAGTCCGCACTCAGCCCGAAAGCGGCCGAATGCCGGACCGAGCGGCGGCGGGGGGCCCGCCACTCCTGGGCCCAACAAGCGACGGACCACCATGACAGTATCACGTCTGCCCAGGAGGACCGCAACGATCGTGTCTCCGGTAAGGCCATCGCATACCGCGGTGACAACGCCGTCCAGATAGGCGCTAACAGGCACGAGTTCGTGGCATGATAAGCTCGCTGTTCGAGCCAAGCTGTCGGCAGACGCGGCCAAAGGACCCCGGAAGGATGGCTGCTTTGGCACGCATCCAACAACGGCTATTGCAAAGACAACCGCAGCCCGGGTCACGGCACCGGCTTCAGTGGTGGGTAAGAATACTCGGTCATCGTCCTCTCCGTCTGTTTGAGGCCTCTTCGGGCAGAGTTCTCGAATAGCATCCTGGCTAACTGCTCACTCGCTCCGACCACATATCCCAACGACAGGGCCGCGTAACCATGGCCGATCTCGTGAATCACTACAAATGGTACCGTAGTCTTGCCGGTTCCATTTCGTTGGATGCTCTCGACATCGACTGTAATAATCTTGTTTTCGTATGAGCCAAACTCGCTTCCGGACACTTTGCCTGTGCGAAGCTGTATCACCGTTCTCGATTTCTCGTAGTTCCCGAGGATTTTGTCTACGGCCTTGGCGTTCTGGTCATCGCGGCTAGCCTCGGCCGCCACCGACTGTCTCCCGACCAAGTATGCGTTTTCGAGTAGCGCCGCGTTCGGATCGTTCAGCTCGGCTCGGATCGTGTCAGTAGCGAGCCCAAACGGATCGGAGAAATTGACCGGATCTCCACCGGCGAACCCATAGGCGTTGAGCCCGCCGGCAACCCCGATCGGATCCCCCTGGGTAAACCGCCCGGCCTGCGGATCGTAGTACCGGTTCCGCTTATACTCCAGTCCCACCCCATCCCGCTTCCCCTCGATCACCGACCCGAACCAACTCAGCTTCTCCTGCCCGCCGCGCTGCTGATCGTAGGCGCTCTGCCCCGCCGGCCACTGGACGATCACGCACCGCTTCGGTGTGGTCGTCCCGAGGATCGGACAATTCGCAAGGCTGTCGGAATTCTCGAAGTTCTTATACCCGAACCCGGTGCTGAACACGCCGAAGGTCGCCACCCCGCGGTGATTCCATTGCGGGAGCAGCGTGAACGTCGGCCAGGTCGTGGCCGCCGCGCCGTCGTTCGGCCGATCGGTGTACTTGAACCGAATCACGCTGAGCGGTTGGTCGACCGCCACGCCGGGACCGTAGAGGACCTGGCCAAAGAGCGGGTTGGGATCCCCGGTGGCACTACTGCCGTGCTGGAGGAAATAGGGCCGGGGGTAGGGCCCGGTGTCGTTCTCCCAATAAGCGGTTGAGTCGTAGGGGACCTGGATTTCGCCGAGTTCTTGGGCCCCGTCCCAGATCGTGCGCCGGATCCGGCTGGCGTAGCATTCGAGGCTGTTGATAGGGGCGCATTGGACCTGGCTGATGACCAGGACCCGGCGGCCGAGGGGATCGTAGCGGTAGTGCTCATACCAGCGCGTGGTGCCGGTCCGCCGGTCGACGACAGCGAGTGTCTGATCGGCGGCGTAGAAGCTGGCTCGTTCTTCGGCCGGGTTCGGGTTGGTGACCCGCTGTTCCCATTCCAGGTTGCCGGCGGCGTCGTACGCCTTCGACCAGGTGCCGGCACCCCCGCCCGGCGAGAGGCCGGTCTGCCGACCGCTGCCGTCGAAGGCCGCACTCGACGCGGTGCTGGTCGTGGTCGAACTGCCGCCCGTGGCGACCGTCCACCCCTCTTGGCGCCCGACCAGATTGCCGAGGCCGTCGTGAGTCAGCGTTTCGGCTGCGGTGTAGGTGACCAGATTGTAGGCCACGTACGGGCCGATCCACCGCTGGGTTTGGGTGGTCGACGCGAGATGGCCGAGCGGCGTGTAGCTCGCCGTGGTCGTCTCGGCGAACGTGGCGGCGTCCGAGGAATTCAGCAGTCGGCCCTGGGGATCATACCCCGTGAAGCTCGTGTTTCGAAACGGCCCGTTGCCGTCGAAACATGGCCAGTCCGTCCCGCAGCCCACCGGTCGCACGACCTGATCCGTGAGGAGTCGGCCATCGCTGTCCCATGACAGGTTCCGCCGCTCGTTGCCTGGCTCCGCTATCTGGGTCAGCTCGCCGCTCGGTTTGTAGGTGAAGGTGAACGCGTTGCCCGCCGGGTCCGTCACCCCGGTGAGCCGCCCGCCGCCGGTCGCGGGGTCGTAGACATAGACCGCCGTTGAGCCCGCACCCGCAAACACGGCCGGGACCGTCATCGTGGCCCGCCGCCCGTCGCCGTCGTAGGTATACGAGGTCGTATAGGTATGGGGCCCACGGCAACTACGAAGACTGCTGAGTATTCGTACTACGGGACGGACAAGCTACATTCCGTGCTGGTTGGTACTAAGGAACACTTTGCCTTTGACGATGCGCTTGGCAGTGTGGTTGCCCTCGTTGACACCGGAAAGACCGTGACTCGAAAGTACGCATTCGACGAATGGGGGAAGTTGACCGGCGGAGCCGATTTTGCGGCGTTCAACAATGCAGACCGAGTTCGCTGGAAGGGCGCCCTCTGGCTGGGCGGCCCAGAGGCCGACCTGTATTACATGCGTCGCAGATGGTATGAAACGGGTACAGGTCGATTTCTGAGCGAGGATCCTCTCGGTGTCCGCGGTGGCCAAAACCCAGTCACCTACGCCGGAGGGGACCCCGTCAACCGATCAGATCCCGGCGGTAGGTGCTTTCTCTACTTGAATCACTATATAGTGTTCGGAGACACGGGATACCTGGTCGGCTATGAATGCGTTGTTGAAGACGGCGGGGGCGGTGGCGGGCTGGGTGGCGGTCGATGCCGCGGTTCCCTACAGTGTCCACGGCCCGAGCGCTTCTGCGACCCAAAGATCAAAGAGGAGGCCCGCAAGCTAATGCGTCTATCCAACAGCGATGGGTTCGTTGAGTATGGTGAAGAGGTAAACTTTGGCAAGTCCGGCTTCCGTTTTGGGCCCGAGATCCGAGGGGAGAAGGGAAAGATTCCTCG
>JANMHX010000232.1:0-6908 GCA_031375485.1 Gemmatimonadota bacterium
CCCTCTACTACTACGAGGAGCTCAACCTCAAACAGATCGCTGAGGTGCTCCACGTAACCGAATCACGAATCAGCCAGATCCGGACCCAAGCCCTGAAACGGCTGCGGGAAGAACCCTTGGTGAACGAGGAGGATCGATGAATCGACGACTGTGGGTGACGGTGGCGGCGGTGGTCGGCCTCCTTGGTGTCGGATCGGCGCTGACCGGGTCGGGGACCAAGCTGGCCACCGCGCGAGATCTCGGCGCCCGGGCGTTGGGCTATGCCGGGCGCGCCAGCCAGGACATTGGGTGGCCGGCGCTCGCGGGTCTTGCCGTGGTGGCGGGGGTCGCCGTGTTCCTGACCCGGACCCGGGGACGCCGGCGCTCGGGCTACGCGGAGCCGTGGCGCACGGTGATCCAGATGGGCCGGCAGGGCCGGAGTCCGTCCGCGATCGCCCAGGCAACCGGACTGCCCCAGGACGCCGTCCGAATCGTTCTGGCTCCGGTTCAGGTCGAAAGTTTCCAAAGGGGCAACTCCTTCCGGTCGGCTCCGGCGGGGGATGCCGCGCCAGGATTTGACGACCCGGCGGGCCCGAAACGCTGAACCGCTTGCCGTCCATGCACTTGCCTTTGCGACAGACCGCCTGCGACCAGGTCTCCCGATCCGGCACATGGGTTGCCCCTGGTCATCCTGGAGGCACACCATGATCACGTTCTCAGGTCTTCTCACGGCGGCGCGGACGCTGTCCTATTACAGCCGCCGCCAGGAGATCACCGCCAACAACTTGGCCAACGTCAATACCGCCGGCTTCAAAGCCGACCGGCTGGTGGCACACGGCCTGAGCGACTACTCGAGCCCGGTACCGGTCGAAGCGACCGACCTTCGGCAGGGCGCTCTTCGGATGACTGGGCGCCCCTTGGACCTGGGCCTTGAGGGTGACGGGTTCCTGGTGGCCGAGTCACCCGGGGGCGAGCGATTGATCCGAGGCGGCAGTCTGAAACTCGACGGCGCCGGACAACTGATTACCTCGGACGGTATGCCGGTGCTCGGGAGCCAGGGACCCATCGTGATTACCGGTTCGACCATTGAAATCGCCCCGGACGGAACCGTCACGAGCGATGGGCATGCCATCGACCGGCTTCGGATCGTCGCGCCGGACGAGGGCACTCCGCTCCTCAAGGAAGGGGCCGGCCGGTTCGTGGCTACCGGGATGACCGATGCGCCCGACACCCGCATTCGACAGGGCCAACTCGAAGAGGCCAACCTGGACTCGATCGGCGGCATGGTGTCGCTCGTGGAAATCCAGCGGGCCTATGCCGCCAGCATCAACGTCCTTCGGACGATGGATGGCGTGCTCGGATCGATCACGAACGACGTGGCGCGCGTCTAGGCCACAGGAAGGCGGTTGTCATGAATCCAGCACTCCGAACCTCCGCGAGCGGGATGGTCGCCCAGCAACGGCTGATCGACGTCATCGCGAACAACTTGGCCAACGTCAACACCACGGCGTTCAAACGGAGCCGGGCCACCTTCGAGGATGTCCTGTACGAAACGCTCCAGGGTGAATCCTTGGTGAACTACCAGAGCAACGAGAGCGTCGCTCCGGTGCAGGTCGGGAAGGGGACCCGGGTGGCCAACGTCCTCCGGTTCCATCAGCAGGGAACGCTCCAGGAAACCGGCCGTCCCTTCGATCTCGCGATCGAGGGCGACGGCTTCTTCCAAGTGCAGCGCCCCGACGGCAGCACCGGCTTCACCCGGGACGGGAGTTTCACGTTGTCGAACACCGGCGCCCTGGTCACCGGGGCCGGATATCTGGTCCAGCCCGGGGTCACCATTCCGCCCGATGCGATCGACGTGACGATCTCCGCGAACGGCGTGATCGCCGTTCGCTCGGGGGACAGCTCCACCACGCCGGTCGAGATCGGCAAGATCGAGCTGGTCCGGTTCGCGAACCCGACCGGGCTCGAGAGCTTGGGCGAGAACCTGTACCGCGAAACGGTCGCCTCGGGGCAGCCGATGACGGGGCAACCGCAGGAAGCCGGCTTTGGCCGGATCGTCCAGGGCAATCTGGAAGGAAGCAACGTCGAGATCGTAACCGAGATGACGGACATGATCGCGGCCCAACGAGCCTACGAGATCAACGCCAAGGCGATTCGGGCCACCGATGAAATGATGCAGACGACCAATGATCTGGTCCGGTGAGCTGATGGCGGGCCTGGTCCTCGCGTTAGGCGACTCGGTCCCCGATCTCGTCGCCGACCGAGTCCGCGCGGCCATCGGCCGAACTTGGACGGTGCCCGCCGAGCGGGTCCGGATCGAGTGGGGCCGGATCGGCCGGGCGGCCGTGATCGGTCCCGACGCCGCATTCCGGCTGTTCGGCGGGGGCCGCGACGGGCGGTTCGTCGTAGCCGTGAAGACCCAGTCCGGCGGCGAGGCCGCCATTGGGGTTCGGGCCGGATTGCTCGATTCGGTGTGGGTCGCCGCGCGACCGATGCCGGCCGGCACCCGCCTCGCTCCGTCGGATCTTCGTCGCGAGGAACGGCTGCTCTGGGGCGCGCCCGCAGCCCGCGGGGCACCGAGTCCGGTCGGGTGGCTGACCGAGCGTGCCGTCGGCGAAGCCGATCCGCTCCGGCCACCGGTCATCGCCGAGCCGCCGCTCATCGCGGCCGGCGATCCGGTTCGCTTTCTGTGGGAGCAAGACGGGTTGCAGATCGTGCGCGAAGGCATTGCCACGACCGCGGCCCGGCGGGGCGACCGGGTCGCCGCCCGCGATCCGAACCGCCAAGAGTCTATTCAAGGCATTGCTACTGGGCCCGGTGCGGCCCGGCTGGTGCGGAAGGAACCCAGATGAACAGTGTCCGACTGGCCGCCGTTTTGGCCATAACGATGGTCACCAACGTGGCGGCCCAAGCACCGGCCGCCCGAGACAGTGCAGCCACCACAGGGGCGGCCGCGGCGGTTCCGAAAGTGGCAGCCCCGCCTCCGAGGGCCGGGTGGCTCTCCGACCGGTTGCCGCTTCGGATCGGCGACCTCCTGACGATCGTGGTCGACGAGTCGGCCGCGGCGAGCGAGCGGGTCTCCACCAACGCCAGCGCCGATCGAGCCCAACGGGCCCGGCTCAATGCCGGGGTCGATGAACTGGCCCGGCTCGGCCCGCTCAAAGATTTCGGCACCGGGATGGAAAGCTCCTCCCGCGACGTCGGGGAGAGCGGCCGCCGCGGTGAATTGTCCGCCGTCCTGACCGTCCGGGTGGTCGACGTCGATGCGAGCGGCGTGGCGACGATCCAGGGCGCCAAGAACGTCACCGTCGATGGCCGAGCGCAGTTGGTCGAGGTCCGCGGTTTGGTGCGGGCTGAGGACGTGTCGTCGGCCAACATGGTTCCGTCGAGCCGGATCGCCGACGCAGTGATCTCGTACAAAGGCAAGAAAATCGCGCCCCGGTCGGGCATCCTCGGGAAAATTCTTTCGATCTTGTGGCCCTGATGCGCCGCTTCCTCTTCATCTTCGCCGTTGGGGTTGCCGGGCTTGGCGTTACGCCGCCGGTGGCCGCGCAATCCGCCGCCCGCGTGGCCGACCTGACCGTCCGCCAGGGCGTCATTCCCCGGCGCCTCGTGGGGTACGGCCTCGTCACCGGTCTCGACGGGAGCGGCGATCGGAGTTTCGGGACCCAGAACGCCGCCACGATGACCGTGCGGTCGGTCGTCAACTTGCTCCGCCGGTTCAACGTCGAAGTGCCCCCGGAACAACTTCGGCTGCGGAACGTGGCCGCGGTCCTCGTCACCGCCGAGATGTCACCGTACCTCCGACCGGGGGGCCGGTTCGAAGTCCAAGTCTCCGCCTTGGCCGACGCCACCTCGCTTCGGGGCGGCGTGCTCTGGATCACGCCGATGCTGAGCGATCCCAACCAGCCTCCGATCGCGACCGCCCAAGGTCCCCTCATGGTGGCCACCGATGGGACCGGTCGCGTCAGTTCGCGGCAAGGGAACTCCGGCCGGATTTCCGCGGGTGGGATTCTCGAGGTCGACCAGCCGGCCGTTCAACTCGCCGCCGAGCCGCGGCTGGCGCTCCGGGACCCCGATCTCCGGATGGCGTCTCGGATCGCAGCGACGATCGTGGGAGCCTTCGGGCCCGGCACAGCGCGGGCCGACGACCCGGGCAGCATCCTGCTCAACCCCGGGGCCGGGCGTGCCGATAGTCTAGGAGCGTGGTTGGCGGCCATCGACACGTTGTCGGTCGCGGTCGTCGAGGCGGCCCGGATCATCATTGACGGGCGGGACGGCACGGTCGTGGTGGGCGGCGAGATCCAGATCGCCCGGGCCACCGTCAGCCATCGCGGCATCACGGTGCAGGTCGGCGCGCCGCCGGATTCGAACCGAACCGCCGCGGATTCGACCAGTCCCGGGCTGGTACGGGCGGCCTCCGGCGCGAGCGTCCAGGCCTTGGTGGCCGGCTTGCACGCCGCCGGGGCCCGGCCGCCGGAGGTCGCGGCGATTTTCGAGGCGCTGCGGGCGGCGGGTGCCGTCCGGGCGGACGTGGTGATTCGATGATCGATCCAGTGATCGGGCCGGCTCGGTTCGAACCGCCGGCGGGGCGGGGGCCGGACACCGATCCGCTTCGGCGGGTGGCCCACGAGTTCGAGGGGGTGTTCGTCGCGCAGCTCTTTCGGGAAATGCGGGCAACCGTCCCGAGCGACGAGGCGGCGCCCGGCCAGGACATGTATCTCGGGCTCATGGACGATGCGCTCGCCGGACAGGCGGCCGAACGGTCGACTCGCGGACTCGGCGAAGCGCTCTATCGTCAGTTGGCGGCACGGTTCAACGGGACGGAACATGGCAACCGAAGTCGCTGAACGTCTCGCGCCGGCCGAGCGGATCACCGCGTTAGCCCGCGCCTTGCGCGCCGAACTCGGCCTCCTGGCGGAGTTGAAGGCGCAGCTGGTGGAGCAACGGGCGGCCTGCGCCGCGGACGACACGGCCACGCTGGAGATGGTCGTCGAGCAGATCAGCCGGACCCTGCTCACGATTCGCGAAGCCCGCAAGCAGCGCGCCTTGCTCTTGGAAATGGTCACCGGCGAGCCCGGCGTCGTCCTGGGGCGAGCGGCGGACCTCATGCCCGAGGCCGAGCGCCCGGGATTCCGGGCGCTCTGCCGGGAGCTCCATGCCAGCGCCGTCGCCGCCAACCGGGAGTTGGTGATCAATCAAGCGGCCATTCGCCGGGCCATTGAGTCCGGTGAACGGTTTCTTCACCACCTGTTGACCGCCCCCGGAGCGACGTCCGATCCGGAGCCGGCGCAGTGCGGTGTGCTCTTCAACCAGCGAGCGTGATCCATGTCGCTCACCAGTCTTCTCAATGTTGCCCGGGGCGCCATGTTGGCCCACCAACGGGCCGTCGGGGTCGCCGGGCACAACATTGCCAACGCGGAAACCCCGGGTTTCAGCCGCCAGCGGGTCAACCTCTCGGCGGCAACGCCGGAGCCAGTGCCGCCGTTTGGCCAGGTCGGACGCGGGGTCGAGATCGTCAGCATCGAACGGCTCCGCAGCGGATTCTACGACGAGAATTGGCGCCGGGAGACCGGCGTCGGCGGGCAGTTCCAAACGCTGAGTGAGACCCTGCAACAGGTCTCGGGGATCATCGGCGAGCCCAGCGACACCGGCATTTCGGCCGGCCTCGACAACCTGATCGACGCATTCCAGACCTTGGCCTCGAACCCGGTCGATCCGGCGGGCCGGGCCGTCGTGCTGGCCAACGCCACCGCCCTGACCGATAAATTCCACAGCATCAGCAACCGGATCGACAGCATCTCGTCCAACATCGGCGCCCAGGTGGCTCAGATTGCCGGCGAGGCCAACGCGATCCTTCACGAATTAGGCGAGCTCAACGTCCAAATCCGGGCCGCCAACGGGCAAGCCCCGGATCTCCTCGATCGGCGGGACAACGCGATCGACAAACTGAGCGGGTTTCTGGACATCCGGGTCGTTGAACGGGAGCAGGGAACCGTGGACGTGCTCCGGGGTGGTCTCCAGCTGGTGTCCTCCAGTGGTGGGGTCCAGGATCTCGGGGTGTCTGGTACCGGCCCCTATCAATTGGAGTTAGGAAACCCGCCGATTCCAATCTCAGCGGGGGGCGGGCGGCTTCGGGGATTGTTCGACGCGGCCACCGCGTTGGGGACGGCGGGCACCGCCACGAGTCGAGCCACCGGCATCCGCGGCCAGTTGGATGACTTGGCGCTCGGCATCGTGTCGGCCGTCAACCAAATCCATTCCAACTACGATCCCACCACGAAGCCCCTGCAGCCGACCTTGGTCCCCGCGCCGACTCCGCTTCGGAACATCGTGGCGTTCTTCGACCCGGTAGGCGTTACGGCGGGTTCGATTACGCTCAACAGCGTGATCGCGGCGGACCCCAGTCAGTTGGCGGCGGGATGGAGCACGGCGGCCGGCGACAACTCCGTGGCCCTTCGCTTGGGCGAGCTCCGGAATCTGGCCGTGCCGATCCCTGGGTCGACCGGTGCCACCACGACGTCGCCCGCGGTGGGCGCCGGACCCGCCGCGATCCTGGGCGAGTACTTCACCGCGTTTGTGGCCGGACTCGGCGTCACGGTTCAAGATGCGGAGAACCGGGCGGTGGCGCAGTCGGCGCTGGTTGATCACCTCGAAGCCCAGCGGCAGGATGTAGCGGGGGTCAACATCGATGAAGAGATGGTCCGTTTGATCGAGCACCAACATGCCTACTCCGCGGCCGCCCGGCTCATCCAGGTCGCCGACGACATGCTGCGGGAGCTGATCAACCTCGGACGGTAACCGGCAATATCAAGCGGACCCTGGTGCCGCTCCCGGGCGGAGCGTCCCAACTCAACTCGCCCTGATACTGATGGGCGAGCGCCCGGGTGACCCAGAGACCGACGCCGCCGTGGTTCGCGCGATTCTTG
>JANMHX010000266.1:0-7705 GCA_031375485.1 Gemmatimonadota bacterium
GGGCGGTCCGGACCGCCCGGTACAAGTACGTCCACTGGATCAAGTTTCCGGATCAGGATGAGTTGTACGACCTCAAGCGCGATTCGCTCGAGCGCCGGAACGTGGCGGCGGACCCGGCCATGGCCGGAGTGCGGTCGCGGATGCGGGCGGAACTGGCGCGATTGGTGGTGGAGGCCCTTGGGCTCAAGGCCCGCTAGTGCGATCGCGCCGGACGTATTACCATTCTGACGAGGAGGTAATACCATGGCAAACCCGATGCGAACCGTGTCGTTCAAGCTGCCCGAGCGGCTGGACGACGCCTTGAACGACCTGGCACGGCGCCGGAAATCCAGTCGCTCTGCTCTGGTTCGAGAAGCCCTGGAAGCCCTGGCGCAAACCGGCCACCGTTCCGTGACAGCGGTGGCCGACGAACTCGTGGGGGCCCTGGATGGTCCACCCGACCTGTCCACCAATCCCAAGCACCTGGCCGGGTACGGGAGGTGACTCGATTCGTCATCGATACCGGGCCCTTGGTTGCGTTGCTGAACCGCCGTGACCGCCATCATGTCTGGGCCCGGGAGGTCCTCGACACCGTCGAACCGCCCGTGTTCACCTGCGAGGCGGTGATCTCCGAAGTCTGCTTCCTTCTCGGGCGAATCAAGGGTGGGCAGGACACGGCATTGGCGCTGCTGTCGAAGGACGCCCTGGAGGTCGATTTTCGGATCCGCTCCGAGATCGATCCGATCAGGGGCCTCATGCGGAAATTCTCGAGCGTTCCGATGTCTCTGGCGGACGCCTGCCTCGTTCGGATGACCGAGCTCGAGCCTCAGAGTGTGGTCGTGACGTTGGATGGCGACTTTCGGGTCTACCGCCGGAACCGAAGGCAGCTGATTCCCGTGCTCATGCCGGGCCCCGGCGGGAGGGGCAGAACGTTCGAGTAAGAGCCGACGCCCCGAGCGGTTGTCTGGGTAACACAAATGTACTACTTTGTGTTACATGAAAGACTCCCATCTCACCCTCCGGCTGCCCGCCGCGTTGGCCCGGTTGCTGGCCCGGTCGGCCCGGGCTCGCGGCGTCCCTAAATCCCAACTGGCTCGCGAGGCCGTCGGCCGCTATTTGAGCCCGGCGGCCGACGAGCCAGGCGCCGCCAGTCTCACGGCCCACGATCTCGCGCTTCGGTGGCGGTCCTGGCCGCGGCTCTTGCCGGCGGAGGCCGAGGGGCTCGGCCGCGACATTGAGGCGGCTCGGGCGGACCTTCCGCCGGTCCCCGAGTCCTGGGCGTGATTCTCGATACCTCGGTATTGATCGGGGGCGAACGGGGGGCCATTCGACTCGAGGCGCTGCTGCTCGCCTTCGGCGACGAGCCGGTCCGGATTGCCGCGATTACCGCCTCGGAACTGCTCCACGGGTGTCATCGAGCCACCGATCCCGCCATCCGGGCCCGGCGGTTGGCGTTCGTCGACGCTGTCCTCGGCACTATTCCAGTGATTCCGTTCGGCCTGGCCGATGCGAGGCGCCACGCGGAGTTGTGGGCCCACCTCGCGAGCGCCGGCACGATGATCGGGGCGCATGACCTGTTGATTGGGGCGACGGCGTTGGCGCACGGGCATCGGTTGGCTACGCTCAACCGGCGGGAGTTTTCCATGGTTCCCGGGCTCGGTCTCGTAGAGGTCGACAAATTCCGAGGCGGGCCCTTTTGATGGCCCGCCCGACCTTTCCACCAATCCCAAGTATCTGGCCGGGTACGGGAAGTGACGCCGAGCTGCCGCGCCCGAACGGCGCGGAACTCGGAAGCCGAGGGTCGGTCGGAATTTCCCAGTAGACTTCCGAGTAGTGAGCTTTCGCCCCATGAGT
The DNA here is from genome assembly GCA_031375485.1 of Gemmatimonadota bacterium. Taxonomy (GTDB): domain Bacteria; phylum Gemmatimonadota; class Gemmatimonadetes; order Gemmatimonadales; family GWC2-71-9; genus SHZU01. The sequence goes on from JANMHX010000266.1 coordinate 1,834, forward strand.
CCACATCGAAGGAGTTGGTCATGACGCCGGCCCCAGGCCTCGACCTCAAGCAGTGGGTGACGAACTGGCGAAACGCCGGGGCCAAGCTCGAGCAGCTCCGTCGGGAAGACCTTCGGAATCTCGATACCGTCGAGGCGGTGACCGCGTTGTCCGAGGCGTTTGCAACAGCGGCTCTTTGCCACCATGCGGCGATGAGCAAGCTCCGACTTCGCGGGTTGACCATCCTCATAGCCCTCGGATGGCCGGCCCTGGGCGTCGCCCAGGATCTGGTCATCGCTGGGGCCACGGCCGTCGATGTCGGCGCGGGGACCACGATCAGCGGCGCGACCATTCTGATCCGCGATGGGCGGATCCAGTCGATTGGCCCATCGGGTGGACCAGCGCCCGCCGGCGTTCGGCTCATCGACGGCCGCGGCCTCTTCGTCATTCCGGGGCTCTGGGACATGCACGTCCACCTGGGTGCGGCGGGCCGCGGGTCGCTCGCGACGTTGGTACGGTACGGGGTGACATCGGTCCGGGACCTGGGCGGCAGTCTCGATTCGGTCCTTCGGTGGCGACGGGAGGTCCGTGCGGGTGCGGTGGTCGGGCCGCGAATCATGGTGGCCGGCCCGATCATCGAAAACGGGTCGTGGAAGAACAAGGTCGGCTCCCTCGACGTACCAGGCATCAAGGAGCTCATGGCCGAGCGGATCGGCGTCGACACGCCGGAGCAGGCGCGGCGGGCCGTGGCCCGGATTGCGGCGCTGGGGGTCGACGTGGTCAAGGTTCGGAACTCTCCGCCCAAGACGGCCTACGCCGCTCTCATGGCCTCGGCAGGGAAGCGGGGGCTCTTCACCGCGGGGCATCTGCCCGGTCCCGATGTCGGCCTCGCGGGCGCCTTGGCGGGCAAGATGCGAAGCATCGAACACCTGGAAGGGCTCGGCGACCTCGAGAAGATGCCGGCCGCTCGCCGGGACCGCGTCGTCCGTGGCATCGTCGCCGCCGACATGTGGATCGACCCGACCTTGAGCGCCTCGTTCTTGCGGGCCAACTCGGACAGTCTGATCGATGCCAGGGTGGCCGGCAACGACCCCGGCGATTCACTGGCGTCCCTGGTGACGCCGCAGTTGCGGGTGTTCTGGCAGGCCCAGCGGGCTCTCAAGCCGTTCGACGCCCCTCGCGAGTACTTCGCCGAGCAGATCGCCCAAGGACTCGAGGGCCTCCGGCGATTCAAGGCCGGAGGCGTCAAATTGCTGGCCGGCACCGACCTCGGCGTGCCGCTCTCCTATCCCGGCCATTCGCTCCATGACGAATTGATCTTTATGGTCGACAGTCTCGGCCTAACGCCCGCGGAGGCGATTCGAACGGCCACCGTCGAGCCGGCCCGGTATTTCCGGATGACGGATTCGCTCGGAACGATCGCGCCGGGTCAACTCGCCGACCTGGTCTTGCTCGCCGGCAACCCGCTTCTCGACATCAGGAATATCCGCCGGGTGGCCGCGGTGGTGGTGGCCGGCCGCCTCGTCACCGATCACTGACCTGCCTCACCGCACCTTGGGCACGATCCCCGCGACAACCGCCGATGGGGCTCTAGCGAGGCTCCTCGCCCCAGATCTCGGAGAAGTACTCACCCAGGTTGAGTTCGAATGGCTCAATGTCCGGGTTCGGCTGCCACACCGCCCGATCGAGACAGACCTCCGGGCGGGTGTCGGCGGGCTGCCAGCGTTCGACGGTCCGGGAGTCCGGGTCCACGATCCAGTACTCGCCCACGCCCGCTCGCTGATACGCCGGCCGCTTCACCTTCCGGTCGCCCCGGCTCGTCAAGGGCGACGAAATCTCGGCGATGAAAGCCGGAACCCCACAGTCGGGCCAGTCGAGCACCTTTCGGGTGTCGACCTCGGGGATGACAAAGAGGTCCGGTTGGACGACGTATCCCCGGTCGAGGTCGAGGTCCGCTGGAGCGAACAACGGGGTGCCGAGCCGATAGCGGGTCACGTAGGGATCCAGCCGGCGAAAGAGCGACGTCAGTGCGATCTGGTGGATCATCGGGGGCGACGGGCTCACGAGCAACTCGCCGTCGACGAGTTCGTAGCGATTCCCGTCGTCCGGCAGCGCCAGTACCTCCTCGCGGGTCCACCGGCGCCCCACGTCAGGCATGTCCATATGCTATCCCCCCTCGGCAATTGGTAGGCAAGTCATTTGTCAAAGGTGGCAACTCGGCGCCGAAGGTGGTAACCCAATTAACGCGAAAACGGGGCCCCCGTTCCCGAGGACCCCGTTCGACCCAATCAGAACGCCCGTCCGGTGGTCAGCCGGCGCGCCCCAACGCCGTCTGAATGGCCCGCTTGGCCGCCACTCGCGCCAAATGCGACCGGTACTCCGCCGAGGCGTGAATATCGGCGTTGACCGTAATCCCGCTCAGAATCCCGGCCACCGCCAGATCGAGTTCGGCATCCTCACCATGGGTACCCACCGCCGCCGAGGCGTCGGCGAGGAAGGCTTTGTCGCCAACGCCGGTGATGGCCAGCGTGACCCCGGTGATGGTCTTCCGGCTCTTGGTGACCACGGCCGCCGCGGCCGCGATCGCGTAGCCTGAGGCCTTCTGTTCGAAGCTGACGTACGCCGAGCCGGACTTCTTCGGCGGGGCGGGGAGGATGATCTCGTAGAAGATCTCGTCGTCCTTCAAATCCGTCGCAAAGGCGCCTTGGAAAAACTCCCGGGCCTGGACCGACCGCTTCCCGGCCTTGGACCGGAGATTGAAGGTGGCGTCCAAGGCCAGCATCACGGCCGGCATGTCGCTGGCCGGATCGGCGTGGGCCAACCCGCCCCCGATCGTTCCCCGGTTTCGCACCTGGGTATCCGCAATCGTATGGGTCGCCTCGGCCAGCAGGGGCGCCCGTTCCTTGACGGCGCCCGAGTCGAGGATGTCGCGGTAGGTCGTGGCCGCGCCGATCCGGAGGCCTTTGCCTTTGACGTCGATGCCCTGGAGCTCGGTGAGCCCGCCGATGTCGATCAGTTTGGCCGGCTGCGCCAGCCGGAACCGCATCAACGGAATCAGACTGTGTCCCCCGGCCAGCAGTTTGACCTCACCGGTGGACAGGGCGTTCAGCACTTCGCGCACGGTTTTGGCGCGGGCGTAATCGAATTCGACCGGAATCATTTGGCCCCTCCCTTCGCCTGCTGGATCGCAGCCCAGACGCGGGCCGGGGTCAGCGGTTTGTCGATGTGAGTAATGCCGAGCGGGCTCAAGGCGTCGATGACCGCGTTGACGATGCAGGGCACCGAGGCGATCGTGCCGGCCTCGCCGATGCCTTTGACGCCTAGCGGGTTCACCGGGGTCGGGGTGTAGGTATAGTGCGACTCGACCCGGGGCATCTGGCTCGCTTTCGGGACCGCGTAGTCCATCATGGTGCCGGTGGCGAGTTGGCCGTCATCGGTGTAGATCGCGATTTCCTGCATCGCCTCGCCGATGCCCTGGATCACCCCGCCGTGGACCTGGCCTTCGACGATCATCGGGTTGATGTGGGGCCCGCAGTCGTCGACGCAGACGTAGCGGAGGATTTTGGTGTCTCCCGTCTCGATGTCCACTTCTACGGTGGAGATGTGGGTCCCGTACGGGAACACGAAGTTGGTCGGGTCGAAGAAGGCGTTGGCTTCGAGGCCCGGCTCCATGCCCGCGGGCATGTTCCAGGCAACGTTGGCCATCAGGGCCAGCTCACCGAACGACTTGGCCTGGGCGGGCGAACCTTTGACCTGGAACTTGCCGTCGTTCCATTCGAGGTCGTTCTCGTTAGCCTCGAGCAGGTGGGCGGCCAGTTTCTTGGCCTTTTCCTTGACCTTGACCGCCGCGTTCTTGAGGGCGGCGCCACCGACCGCCGTGGTCCGGCTGCCGTAGGTGCCCCAGCCTTGGGCGGTGTTGTCGGTGTCGCCCGCCACGATTTCGACCGATTCCACCGGGACGCCGAACTCGTCGGCCACGATCTGGGCAAAGGTGGTCTCTTCACCCTGGCCGTGGGGCCGAGTGCCGATGTAGGCGCGGACCATGCCGGTCGGATAGACCCGGACGATGGCCGACTCGTAGAGCCCGCCGCCGAAGCCGATCTGGCCGGCCACTTGGCTCGGTCCGAGGCCGCAGATTTCGGTGTAGGTGGAGACGCCGATCCCTAAGTACTTGCCGGCCTTCCGGGCCTTGGCCTGCTCTTCCCGGAAGCCCTTGTAGTCGATGATGCCGAGCGCCTTGTCCATGGCGGTGTGGTAGTCGCCGGAGTCGTAGGTGATCCCGGTGGCCACCGTGTACGGCATCTTTTCTTTGGGGATCAGGTTTTTCCGGCGGACCTCGACCGGGTCGAGCTTCAGTTCGCGGGCAAAGGTGTCGACCAGCCGTTCGATCAAGAACGTGGCCTCGGGGCGGCCGGCGCCGCGGTAGGCGTCGACCGGGGCGGTCGAGGTGTAGGCGCCGACGATGGTGCCGTGGATGTTCGGGATCATGTAGGCGCCCGAGTACATCAGCCCGTGGAGAATCGTCGGCACGCCCGGTGCGGCGGTCGAGGCGTAGGCGCCGAGCCCGGCGTAGACCTTGGTCCGGATGCCGGTGATGGTGCCGTCTTTGGTGCCGCACATCTCGACGTATTCGATGTGATCGCGGCCGTGGATCGTCACTTTGTAGTTTTCGGACCGGTCTTCGGTCCATTTGACCGAGCGGCCCAGGGTCATGGCCGCGTAGCTCACCAGGGCCTCATCGGGGTACGCCGGGATCTTGCTGCCGAACCCGCCGCCGACGTCGGGCGAAATGACCCGGATCTTGTGCTCGGGCAGGCCGAGCATCAGGGAGCAGAGGAACCGGTGGATGTGGGGGTTTTGGCTGGTGGTCCAGAGGGTCAGCTGGCCCATGGCCTTGTTGAAGGTGGCCACCGCGGCGCGGGGCTCCATGGCGGTGGGCAGCAACCGTTGCTGGACGATCCGAAGCTTCACCTTGACCGGGGCACTCGCAAACGCCGCCTCGGCGTCGCCACCCGCCACCACCCACGTCAGCGCAACGTTGTTCGGCACCTCGGCGTGCAACTGCGGCGCTCCGGGTTGAACGGCCTTTTCAGGGTCGACCGTGGCGCCGAGCGGTTCGTAGTCCACGTCGACCAAGTCCACCGCGTCCCGGGCCGCCGCGCGCGACTCGGCCACGATCAGGGCCACCCCGTCGCCGACGTAGCGGACCTTGTCGACGGCCAGCATGTGGTGGGGCGGGGTGATCAGCCCGCAGCCGGGGACGTTGAAGGCGCAGGGCACCGTCCCGACCTTGCCGACGAGGTCTTTGCCGGTGATGACCGCGATGACCCCGGGCGATTTCCGGGCGGCGTCGACGTCGACCTTGGTGATGGTGGCGTGGGCGTAGGGGCTTCGGACCACGGCCGCGTAGGCCAGGTCGGGGAGTTTGACGTCGTCGGTGAAGAGGCCGGTGCCGGAGAGGAACCGGGGGTCTTCGCGGCGTTTGATGCCGGAGCCGAATAGGGTAGCCATGTGACGCCTCTCCTCAGCTCGCCGCGGCGGTTTTCACCGCCTCGACGATGTTCTGGTAGCCGGTACAGCGGCAGTAGTTGCCCTCGAGGGCGTGGCGGATTTCGGCTTCGGTGGGGCTTGGGTTCGAGGCCAGGAGGTCGGCGGCGGTCATGATCATGCCGGGGGTGCAGAAGCCGCACTGGAGCCCGTGTTTTTCCCAGAAGGCGGCTTGGAGTTTGTGGAGACCGGCTTCGGTGCTCATGCCCTCGATGGTGGTGATCTCGGCGCCGTCGGCTTGGACGGCCAGGACGGTACAGCTCTTGGCGGCGCGGCCGTTCAGGTGGACGGTGCAGGCGCCGCATTGGCTGGTGTCGCAGCCGGCGTGGGTGCCGGTGAGGCCTTG
>JANMHX010000309.1:0-3056 GCA_031375485.1 Gemmatimonadota bacterium
GCCGCTGATGCCGAGCTGGCCATTGTGATGGACGTTGTTGCGGAGCACCCGGGTGTGGGACCCGATCCGAATCCCACCGGCGGCATTGGCGGTGACCTCGTTGTCCTCGATGAGCCAGCCGGTGGTGACAGCCCCGGCTTCCCACATGTGCCCCGCGAGAATAGCGGCCGATTGCAGCGGCCCGCGATACCCCCGGATCACCAGCCCCCGGATCGTCACGTCGGCCGGAAAGGGCGGGCCGGCCGTGACCCCATCAAAGGCGTAACGCACCGCATTCCCGCCGTCGAGGATCGCGCCCGGCTCCCCGACGAACGTATTGCCGGATTTGGGCCGAATGGTCTGGCCCCGATGGAGGCCCGCCTTGATCAGGAAGCTGGTGCCCGCCGGTGCTCCGTCCACCTTGGACTGGATGTTGTCCCCCGGGTAGACGTTCACGGCCTGAGGCGGTTCGGGAACCACCGGCGGCGGCGGAGGCGGTGGCGGAGGCGGCGGGGGGACCACCGGCGGCGGCTCGGGAACCTCGGGCGGCGGATCGAGTCCCGCCAGAGGCGGTTTAATTCCGACCAGTGGCTGTCCGACTCCCGCGGGTGACGGGTCGGTCAGCGCCGGAGGCGGTTCGAGTCCAGCCTCCAATGGTTGGAGCGGCGCGCAGGCCGGCATCGACCCGATCAGGGCGAAAACCCCGATCGCAACGGCCGCCACCGATGTCCGCCTTCGAGTCAGCCTCCCCTGCATCAGTGCTCCCGGGCAACCACGCCGATCGGCTCTGGACTTTGCCTCAGTCCCCGGTTGCTCCAAATGCAAGCCGCGCGCCAGCCCCCAACCCCCGCCACTAGGCGCCATCAGGTGAACGACCACCGCCCTCCTGCAAGGGATGCCGCAGTCTGCGGACACCGAAGGCCGGCCGGCGACTCGCTCTGTCGGCGGAGGGAGTACTCACTCCAATGGTCGATTGTCGGCCCTTGCCCGCCCCGGCAGATTCATCGACGCGGGGAAAAAGCGAGAGGCTCTGGTACCATGCCGTCACTCAAAGCGGTTGCACTGTTGGCCCGATCCCTAACGATGGCCGGGCTTGCGGTGCTCGTCGCCTGCGATGCCGTGGGACCTACGGCACCGCTCCCGGACGACGCCGTTGCGTTTGCCGCGCCGGCCAAGTTCAAGGAGTGGTGGGCTCTGACGGAGTCCTGTGCCGGCCGGCAGCGAAGTCTCGAGACCATTGCCTGGTTCATCGTGCCGGGCGTTTCCACCTTCATGACCCCTCAGGGGGCCAAGGTTGGCCGATGGTCCCGGGGAGTGACCGGCACCCAAATCGTGGTGGCCGGCAGGTACATCACCGACGAAATGGTAATCCGCCATGAGATGCTGCACTCACTGCTCGACCAGGGAGGCCATCCAACCAAGTACTTCGTGGACCGCTGCCACCTGACGTGGCAAACCTGGGGTCTGAACGCCGCCGAGCTGTCGGTCCATACCGATAGGAGATAGGCAGTCCACCATCACTCGGGCGAGCGACCTCCTCTACGCCCTACGATCGATAGCATCCCCCGCTGGATCGGCCTAGCATTCGGGTCAGTGCGTCTCTGGCGCCGGCGCGCTCTTCTTCGACCCTTTCCCGGAGGTTGCATGTCAACCATTCAGCAATTCACAGTCCGAGCCCTCTTCCCGACCATCCTCGCCTCGATGGTTCTCACGTCCTGTGCCACCAAGGGACAAACCGGCGCGGTCATCGGCACCGCCGGCGGCGCGGTGGTCGGCGGGGTCATCGGCAAAGTGGCCGGCTCCACGGCCAAGGGCGCCATCATCGGGGCGGTCGTGGGTGGAGCGGCCGGAGCGATCATCGGGGCCCGAATGGACAAGCAGGCCAAGGAGCTCGAGCAGAACATCAACGGGGCAACGGTGGAACGGGTTGGAGAAGGGATTCAAATCACGTTCGCCTCCGGCCTGCTGTTCGACTTCGATGCCGCGGTGGTTCGAGACGCGGCCAAAACCAACCTGCGCGAGTTGGCGACCAGCCTCGACAAGTACCCCGACACCGACGTGGTCATCATCGGCCACACCGACCAAACCGGCTCGGCGGACTACAATCTCGGTTTGTCGGAACGGCGGGCAACGGCCGCGGCAAGCTATCTCATGGTGCAAGGGGTCAGCGGCGCTCGGTTGATCACCCGCGGACTCGGCGAAACGGAGCCGAAGGCCGGCAATGATACCGAAGCCGGCCGCCAAACCAACCGCCGGGTGGAAGTGGCGATCTACGCCAGCAAGGCGTACCGGGCGAACCTGACGAAGCCGGTGTCGCCCTGAGCCGTTAGAGGCGCAGGCCGGCGAGAATCATGAACGACCGAGTCTGGTAGCTCGTGCCGCTGGTGAGGGTTCCCAGTTTGAGATCGGTCAGACCGTAGACATAACGGCCCTCCAGCGAGAGGGCCATGATTTGCAGCCCGGCGCCGATCACGCCGGCATAGGTCGTCTTCCTCCGAGCGCCGTCGGCACAATCCACACTGCCCGACCGGCACCGGAGTTCGATCGACACTTGGGGTCCAGCGTACACGAACGGTTTGACGACCGGGAGCGGAAGCCGGATCCGGAGATACCCGGGAATGTCGATATAGTCGAGCTTCCGTTCACCGGCGGCCTGGTCGCTGACCACGCCGCGCTGGGCAATCAGTGCCTCGACCCCAAACCCCACCAAGCCACCAGAGGCCAAGCCGAGCCCCGCCGCCAGCCCATTGCGATGACCAAGGGTGCCTGGCAGCACACTCTTATTGGAGACATCGCCGAAGGAAGCCCCGGCTTTGACCGTGAACTCCTGCGCCGCCAGGGGAGCACCAATGAAGGCGGCTACTACAACCACAGCACTCGGGCGGAGCATGATGCGGGGCCTCCTCTTCCGGTTGATTCAGACCACTGCTGGTCAACTTACTGCGAACCGCCGGTCGGGGAATCAATCCGACGGATGAGCGTCAGGAACTAGCCCGCCACTCATTCCAAGGAGCGATTGTCGAGCCGCTCGCGGAGCCTCATTTTCGGTCGACTTGGGAATTTCGGCTGAACCCACA
>JANMHX010000359.1:0-6118 GCA_031375485.1 Gemmatimonadota bacterium
GGCATGCGGCCGCCCCGACAAGGCAACCCAACGCGGTGGCGTGGCGCAAGAGTCTTGGTCGGCCTGCAATCATGAATTTCCGCCGTCCGTAATACTCGGGTGCGCCCGAACGCCCTATTGATGAGCTGCGAAACCGCCACGGGCATGGCATGATGCTTGGCGGCCTCATCAGACTCCCTCAATTTGTTAGGCCGCAACGCCAGTCGGAAGCCTAGTAGTTCAGGTCCTTGACGACCCGGACAACGACCCACGCCGAGTCCTGGCGGTAAAGGAGTAGGACGCGCGTCGACCCACATAGACCTGGGCAGAGGAACCTGTGGCCCACGAGGGCGGAGTCACCGGTGGCGTTGAATGCCGGTCGGGTGAACAGGTTGAGTCCCTGGGCGGGCGGTTCAGTCGGTCGGACGGCATCGAGCAGCACCGCGTGTGCCATGCCCGGCACGTCGGCCAGCAACACCGACGAATCCAGGAGCTGGTTGTAGTGGTCAGCTAGCGCGGCCAACCGGGGCGATCGGACCGGTGAAAAGTACGGCGGTTCCAGGCGAAAATCCCGGTCGCTGGCCTTCCCGCCAAGGCGGGCGATCCAGATGGTGTCGGCGGGGGGCCGGGTGTGGGCATTCCTTAGGGCGGCCGCGATCACGGCCGCCTCGCGAGGGAGTGCGTCTGGGCTTTGACCTGCTGGCCCCGCAATCAAGGCCACGCCGATGAGTACAACTGCTGACCGTACCACCTGCCTCCTTCGGTGCGGCCTAACGGCTTGGGTTAGGCGTCACGCGGCGGCGATTCACGTGCCTGTTTCTTCTCCTGCCCCTGGATCCGGCCTACGGAAGGCGGACCCCCCGAACAACCTGTCCGTCCGGTAGCCCCTGCACGTAGCCCGTCACGCGGCCAGCTGGGTCGCGCTCGAAGACGATCAGGGCACCGACACCATCTGGACGAAAAGCCGATCCTGACACCGGTACCAAAATTGCGCCGGCGGTCTGGCCACTCGCCGTAGCCACCAGTTGCCCGCGTTCCCAGTGAACATTGTCAATGTAGTCGGGAGCAATCTGATACCGTCCAACGAACGAATGGAGCGCCGCCGAATCCGCTTGCCAGTTAGAGGCCGGCGATACCAGCCAGGTCTGGGAGTGCGCGACGAGCTGACGACGCTTCGGGGGGCCCTCGAACACGTCCACCACACGGCTAACGGTCGCCATCTGATACCCGGCCACCTGCCTGGTGTCGCGGCGACGGTAGTCGACGATGACGGCGGTGCCAGCCTGGCGGATCTGAACCTGGTCCACCTCAAAGCGCGGTCGGGGCGATTGAGGCCGGCTGACCGCGGCCATGAGCTGGCTCCGGGTCACGGAGCTACCGGTCGGGCCGAGAATCCAGAGCAGCTGGGGAGCCCATATTGAGCCGAGAACCGTGGTGTCAGCAGCGGAGATACCCTGATACTGCATGACGAGGAGGTCGGTGAGTTCCTTGAGAGACGACGACTGGGCCAGGGCCGGCCGAGCGCCGCCGACGAGGGCCGACGAGACGAGGACGTATGCAATGCCGCGGAGTCGATGCATTCGGGATCCTTACATGATTCCTAACGGCCGGCCGTCTGCAAACATTAGCTATGCGGCTGGCCGGCGTGCAACAAGGCGAGCCAGAGCCAGGCGAACCGTGGTAGCATCCGGGCCCCACGAGCGGGCGGCCACCGTGCCGGTGGAGTCCACCAGCAAGTAGGCTGGCAAGACAAACTGGACCCGCGCCGTGTCCCGTTCGGGCGCCGTCGCAGAGTGGTCGAAGAGTCGGCCAAGGCTGCCGCGCGCGAGGAGAACAGGGCCAGTAACGCCGGAGTCGGCGAGCACGACGGGAAGGAGCTGGAGTTCCGAGGCCGTCGCGTCATCCGACAAAAGAAGAAACGTTGCCTCAGACCCGTAGCGCTGACGCAACTCACGATAGTCGGCCAGCGCCCGTCGAGACGTGGGACAATGCGTCGACCAGAGAAAGAGAACGGCTGGACGCCCGCCCATGGCAGCCGAGGAGAACCGGCCGCCCGCGTGCAGCGGTAGGTCAAAGGCGGGGATAGCCATGCCCGGCGTCGGAAGCGCGAGCGTGGGCTGGATGACACGCTGGTCGCGGCACGCGGATAGCAGCACGGCGAGGACGAGCGAGGCACGGAAGCGCATCTGTCTCTCCGATCACGGTTTGTGGTCACCTAACGCATTGAGCTTAAGCTACGGTACCGCCTAGCTGAATCATGCCGAGCACGGCGGCGGCGGCCTCGACCGCTTCAGGCTCGGGTTAGGCATCGGTGACGCCGACGGCTGGCCGGGTTACTGAGTGTACCGGAAGGTCCGCCACGAAGAGGATGGCCCGGAGCGACCATGCTCATCCACCGCGCGGACCCGCCAACGCCCCGGCTGAGCCCCGACGAACAAGAACATGGCCGATTCCGCCCGGACCGGTGCGCTGCTTAACCCGTCCGGGTGCGGAAACCAAGTGCCCGCGCCAGGCTCGCCGAGGGGTAGGGTCAACTGAACCTCAAGAAGGTAGTAGTCCGCTCCATTCACAGCGCTCCAGGCGGCAATTGTCTGCCGGGGATAGTGATCGTAGGTGGCGCCCGCAGCAGGTTCGAGCGGTTCCGGGACGGCAAGCGCGTCGGGTTGCTGCCCACCGTGCGCCCGATCCACAACGAGGGGCGCGACACTATCCACGACGAACTGGTATAGCGCAGGACGGCCGTCCTCGCCCCACGCCAGCGGATACGCCAACCATTCCAGCGCTGCGACGGTTGTGAGAGCGGGCCACTGTTGGCGAACTGACTCCACCACGGATAGAAGCGGCTGTCCCGCTGTCAGCAGCCTCCCCAACTTGGCAACGTCAGTGGACGCCGGCGGCTTACGTGCGTGCCGCAGGTTGATCGGCGTCAGGCGATCTCCAGTCTCGCGGGCCGGTGTCGCAATGGAAGCTGGCGCCGGATGCGCACATGCCGCGCCGGCGGCGACGCACAGCGGAAGCCAGAGGCTGCGATACCGGACGGTCATATGTTCCTTGGCCGATGCCTAACTTTGCTGGATGCGGCCAGCGCGGCCACCGAGGCCGGCTACCACCGCTCCCCACGCAACATATCACTTTTTTCCATTGCGAGATACGCTCACGCCGGCCAGCCAACCCACTCGTCCCTCGGGCCAACAACGATCTCGCGCCCCACCAGCACCTTACGCCCACACCCTGCTCTGCCGGCGGGGTTCCGCCCGTCGACCTCCAATTTCACCCGCCGCTCGCCGGGGTAGAGAACTCGCCGGCGGTCCGGACCGAACGGCAGCCAGAACCGGCCGTTCGAGGAACGACTCGCTCGAGCCCGAAACGCTACTCCAGCTGTCAACCATCATCCGAAACTCCCCAGTCTTCGACATGTGAAAGTCCCCACCTGGGGTGAGGTTACTCCGCACGCTCGGGCGTCGTGGCGGGGCGGAGCAGCCCGGCACGGCGTTTGTCTTTGAGGCGATAGGAGTCGCCTTTGATGTTCACCGTCGTGGCGTGGTGGAGCAACCGATCGAGGATCGCGCCCGCGATGACCGGGTCCCCGAAGACCTCACCCCACGCCCCAAGGCTCTGATTACTCGTCAGCAGGATCGACCCCTTCTCGTAGCGTCGGGAGACCAACTGGAAGAACAGATTGGCGCCCTGGCGGTCAATCGGGATGTAGCCGATCTCGTCGATGATCAGCAGTTTCGGCTGGGTGAGAATCTTGAGGCGCTCCTCCAGCCGGTTTTCGTAGAGGGCCTTGCCCAGTGTGGTGATCAGGCCCGCGGCCGTGGTGAACATGGTCCGGAGGCCGAGGGCACAGGCGCTCATGCCGAGCGCCACGGCCAGGTGGGTCTTGCCGACCCCGGGCGGACCCAAGAGCAAGACATTCTCGCCGTCGCCGATGAAGCGCCCGGTGGCGAGGTCCTTGATGATCTTGGGCTCGATCGACGGCTGGAACTTCCAGTCGAAGGACTCGAGGCTCTTCTGAAACGGGAAGCGGGCCATGCTGATCCGCATCGCCTGGTGCTTTTCCTGTTTGGCCCGGAGCTCGCGGCCCAACACCTCGTCCAGAAAGTCCGCGTAGCTGACGTCCTTCTTGGCTGCTTGCTCCAGTAACGTGGTCAACTCGGCCTCGACGCGATGGAGGCGAAGCCGCTGGCAGTGGGCACTCAGCCGCTCGAGCTGGGGGGTCGTCATACGCCGGCCTCCTCGGCGATCGCCGCGTAAATGCCCAGATCGCGCACGACCACGTCCGCGCTCGCGGGATAGCCGGGGTCGAACCGCGGGGGACTGGCCGCGGGGAGGGCGCCGCGCGGCCGGAGCAGCCCGGCATAGTGGGCCGGCTCCATGATCACGGCGTGCCGGCCCTGCGCGGCGTGCGTCGCGATCACCGCTCCCTGGTAGAGAATGTCGTAGTGCCCCGTGCGCTCCCGAATCCCGACCGTGGTCCCGACGTACTGGGCCGGCACCGAATAGCGGCTGCCGCCGATGGCCACCAGGCTGTCGCTGGCGACGATCCGCTGGCCGCGCCGGTCGCGCTGATAGCGGGGATGATCCCCCAGGGGCGTCAGCGCCTCGAGGGCGAAGCGGACGTGGGGCCGCTCGTGCGTCGTCCCGTGGATCCGGAGATCCGCGATCGTCAGCGCCCACTCCAGCAGCCAGGCATTCAGGTGGTCCCAGGATCGAAAGCGCTTGCCGGCCAGGGCATTGCGCTGGACATACTTCACCCCGGACTCGGTCTTGCCCTTCGTCTGGGGCCGATAGGGCCAGTGCGCCCACGGGGCGAAGCCGTAGAAGGCGGCAAAATCGTGATAGGTCGGATGCCAGATGACCCGGTGCCGTCCCGAGTCCGGATCCTGATCATGGCGTAACACGACCGGCTTGGCATTGTCGACCACGATCTGGGCCGGGATCCCGCCGAAATGCTGGAAGGCCTGCTCATGGCCTTCCAGGAAGGCACTCAGCCGCTCATGGGGAAAGGCCTGCACGAAGACGCGGCGGGAATACCCGAGGGTGCAGACGAACACGTGCGCCGTGACTTCGACGTCCGCAATCCACACGCGCCGCTGGCCGAAGTCCACCTGGGCCTGCTGGCCCGGCGGGGTTTCGAACCGAACGGTCGCCCGCGCGGGCTGGGCCGCGAGCCGCAGCGGGCGGACGAACCGGAGCACCTGCTGGGAGGAGCCCCGGTAGCTGAAGTGGGTCACCAACTCCCGATACAGGACCGCTGCGTTATAGTCGACCTCCGGCGCCCGGGCGGTCAGCCACGCGGCATGGGGGTCCAACCGCGACCGCCGGGGCCGGGGCTGGCGCGCCTGGTAGCGCCCCCGGGCGCGCCACGCCCGGATCGTTTTGCGGTCGACGCCATACGCCTGCGCCACCCGCCGGACCGGCTCGCCCCGCCCCAGCCGGCTCAACACCTCCTCCACCACCTCGATTTTCAACACGGGTCCGACCTCGATCGCTGCAGACCCGCTCGAGTCTACGCCCAGCTCAGCTACCTGCGCATCCATACCGTCCTCCAGGGGAGACGGTGGGGAATTTCAGATGTCGACGAGTGGGGAATTTGAGATGTCGACTGACATCCAGCAACAGGGCGATGGCCGCGACCTCGCCCGCACCTCGAGGGCGGCCCGCTCGGGGCTCCGCCATCTGGCCCGGATCGCGGCTGCGGCGGCGGCAGTCAAGCCCGAGTTGGCCGAGTTGTTCACACCCCCGGCCGCCGGCTTGAGCGAGCAGGACTTCCGGACCGGGCTCCGGAACACCCTCACGCGGGTCGCGACCCATCAGGAGCTACTGCTCGAGCACGGGTTGCGGGACACCCTGCCCGCGGAGCTGACCGAGATGGTCGAGCGGTACGAGCAGGTCGCCGCCCTGGCCGACGCGCCGGCGCGGACACACCGGAGCGCGAGCGGAGTTGCAGGCCCTCGCCTCCGAACTGGTCCGGATGGTGAAGCAGCTCGATGGGATGATGCTGTACCGGATCCAGGAGCAACCGGAGTTGGCCGGAGCCTGGATCAGCGCTCGAAACGTGGCGTGGCCGAGTCCGGCGGATATGACGCCGGACGCTGGGCCGGAGGCCAACGCGGCGTGACGGGCTCGGCGGGAG
>JANMHX010000097.1:0-5303 GCA_031375485.1 Gemmatimonadota bacterium
GGTGGCGAGGGTCAGGACCGTCACCTCGTGGAAGAGGGCGTTCTCGTCGTGGCACCGCTTGAGGTTGTAGTTCGGAATCCGGGGCCCAAGGTGATGGACATGATGGAGACCGATGTTTCCGGTGAACCATTGCAGGACGGGATTGAGCTTGAAGTAGGAACTGCCCCGGATCGCGGCAGTCGCGTAGTCCCATTCCCGGTGCTCATGCCAGTAGGTGTCCTCGAACTGGTGCTGGGCGTAGAACAGCGCGATGCCGGCGGAGGCGGCCAGGAAGATCGCGGGGAAGTAGACCGCGAAGAACGCCCCGAACCCGATCCACGCCGAGGCTGCGGCGGCGACCGCCACAATCGCGAGATTGGTGGACCAGACGCTGAATCGCTGGAGCTGATTGAGCGGCACTCCCTTGATGAGCCGTCGTTGGCTGAGCATCAGGTAGATCGGCCCGAGCGCGAGCAGCACGAGCGGATGGCGGACGAAGCGATAGCGCCGCTGCCGGGCGGCGGAGAGGCCGGCATACTCGCGGACGGTCATCGTCTCGATATCGCCATGACCGCGACGATCGAGATCACCCGCGGAGGCATGGTGTAAGGCATGATCCTTTCGCCACTGGGCGAATGGCGTCAGGGTGAGTACCCCGGTGATCCACCCGACGATTTCATTGGCCCGCCGCGACTTGAAGAACGATCCGTGGCCGCAGTCGTGCATGATGATGAAGATCCGCACCAAGAGCCCGGCCGCCGGCACGGCCAACAACAAGGTCACCAGATACGATCCGGCGAGGGACCGGTGCATCAGCCACAAGACCACCGCCAGCGGGCCCAGCGTGGTGACGAGTTGGATCACGGCCCGGTGGGTCTCGGGTTGCTGGTACCGGGCGACGATGGCGCCCCAGGTCGGTTTCTCCGCTGGCATGGTCTCCCCCTTAACAAAAAACGGCCCGGGCGTTTCACCCCCGGGCCGATCGGCCTATCGATCTCGAATTGAATCTAGCGCGCCTCCGCCGCGGCGGCGAGCCCAAGCTAGCGCGGGGCGTTCCGCAAGCACCGCGCGAGGACCTCACCGACCGTATAAAGGTCGAAGGGCTTCGAGACCAGGTCCCGAATCCCCAGAGCCTTGAGCTCATCAGGCCCGAGCGCCCCGGCGTAGCCCGACGCCACGACGACTTTCAGATCAGGTCGGCGGGCCAACATCGCCCGGGCGAGTTCGACGCCGGTCATGCCGGGCATCATCAGGTCCGTGAACACCAGATCTACCGCGTCCGGCGCCGCCAGAAAGGCCGCGAGGGCCCCCTCGGCCGAGTCATATCCTACGGCCCGGTATCCGAGGCCGGCCAGGAGCCGCGTGCCTAACCGAACCAGCGCGGGTTCGTCGTCCACCAACATCACCATCTCCCCGTGGCCGGACGGCGGCGCGGCCGGCTCCAGCGCTTCCGCCGGCGCCGGCCCGGACACCTCCGGGAAGTAGAGCCACACTTTGGTGCCGGCGCCCGCATCGCTCTCGATGACGATATCCCCTTGGTGGCCCCGCATGATCCCGTGCACGACCGCCAGGCCCAGACCGGTCCCCTCGGTCGGCCGTTTGGTGGTGAAAAACGGATCGAAGGCCCGCCGGAGGGTCTCCGGCGACATGCCCTGGCCGGTGTCGGCGACCATGACGCGGAGGTAACGTCCTGGCGGAAGCGAGCCCGGAATCGGACCAGCCAGCGGGTGCCCGCCGACCACCGTGCGTTGCTCGACCCGAAGCACACCCCCGCCCCGCTGCATGGCGTGCGCGGCATTGGTGCCGACATTGACGATGACTTGGTGAACTTGGGTGGGATCGGCCAGGATCAATCCGGCCGGATCGGCCAGGTCGGCCTCGATCATGATGGTGGCCGGCATGGTCGCCCGGAGGAGCGCGAGCGCCTCCTCCACCACGGGGCCGAGGGCGATCACCTTCCGCTCCTCGGTTTGTTGGCGACTGAAAGTGAGGATCTGGCGGACCAAGGCCTTGGCCCGGCGGCTCGCGCCCAGAATCCCCGTTACCTCTTCGTTGAGGACGTTCTGGTCGCCGAGCTGGGCCCCGAGGTACTCCGCATGCCCGACGATGGCGGCCAGGATGTTGTTGAAGTCATGAGCAATCCCCCCGGCCAGGGTGCCTAACGCTTCGATCTTCTGGGCCTGGCGGAGACCCTCTTCGAGCTGCCGTTGGGTGGTGACGTCGCGGGAGATCCCGACCACGCCGATGATCTTGCCGTCGGGGTCTCGCCAGGGAGCCTTCTGGGCCAAGAAGGTGAATTGCCGGCCCCCCATCTGGGCCGCCTCCTCGCGGAGCTGTCCTTGGCCCTTGGCGATCACCTCGGTGTCGCTCAGCCGAAACTCGGCCGCGGTGGCGGGCGGGAACAGCTCGGCATCCGTGCGCCCGATGACGTCCTCGACCGGGCGCCCCATCAACCGGGCGCCGGCCGGGTTCACCAGCTGGTAGCGACCGTCGAGATCCTTGACGAAGATGGCGTCGGCCGTGCCCCCCATGATCGCGTCGAGCAGCACGCCCTGACGCCGCACCACGTCCTCGACCCGCCGCCGTTCCGTCACGTCGACGGACGAGGCGAGGGCATGCCATTGGCCGCGGAGCTCGACCAGCTCGATCGACA
The DNA here is from genome assembly GCA_031375485.1 of Gemmatimonadota bacterium. Lineage (GTDB taxonomy): Bacteria > Gemmatimonadota > Gemmatimonadetes > Gemmatimonadales > GWC2-71-9 > SHZU01. The sequence goes on from JANMHX010000097.1 coordinate 2,633, forward strand.
AGAACACCACCCGAGGCTCCCCCGTCGGCGTGACGAACGTGAACTCCATGCCCTTCACGGCCTGGCCGGCCCGCAGATGCGACACCATCCGCTCGCGGTCCTCCGCGTTGGCCCACAGATTGATCTCGTTGGTGGTCTTCCCGATGACCGCGCTCCGCTCCCGCTCGAACAGCCGGCAGAACGCCGGATTGACGTCGACGATCCGGCCTTCGGGATAGGTGGCCAAGAGGATCGAGAACGGGCTGGCCAAGAACAGGTGGCTGAAGCGATCCTCGGACTGGCGGAGGGCCTCGACCATCCGTTGGCGGTCGGTCACGTCCCGGAACCACCAGACCCGGCCGATCACGTCGCCGTTCAGGCGTTGCGGCTGGCTCCGGACTTCGAACAACCGGCCGTCGGTCAACGGTGCCACGGTGTCGGTCGTCGCCTCGGGAGCGGCGGCCAGCCGACGGACTTCGGCCAGAAAAACGTCCGGCTCTCGGATCTGGGCCAGCACGGCCGTCAATCCGTCGTCGCCCTCCCGGCCCACCACGAGCGGGGCGGCCAAGCTCCACATCCGGATAAATGGGGCGTTGTGGTACACCACGCGACCAGCGAGATCGACGATCAAGACCCCGTCATCGGTGGCATTGAAAGCCGAATCGAACAGTGATACGGCGGCCGGAGCTTGGGCCATCGAAAGATCCCTCGGAACCCGGACTCGGCCGGAGTGGAGCGGTTCGGAAACAAACTACCGCCTCCCGGCAGCCGCCACCAACCCGGCCGCCTGAGTCGGCTCGACGGGCAGGCGATCGACGGGACCACCGTGGCCATCGGGTTGGTAGCGCAGGACTCCCGTCCCGACCAGATCATTGCCCGGATCCTCCAGCGGGATCAAGGCGTACAATCATGCGGCCGTTTTCGTCACGTCGGGCGGTCACCACTCCCAGCACAGCTCCCTCCCGTCAACTGTGAGGACCCTGGCGAGGGCGCTTGGCGGGAAGCCGGCCACCCGATCGCGGACTCGGCCTAGTTGGGCGGCGCCCTCCGGCTCGAGTACCCACCGGCTGAGCCGGCGGTCAGTCGTGGGGATGCGCCGAATCCAACCCCCAGCGGCGAGGCCCCGGATCGCCTCGTCGACCGATTGCCGCCGGCAACTCTGGCGCCGGGCCAGCTCCCTGAGGTGAAGGGCGCCGGCTCGGTCCAGGTCGGCCAAGATGCCGAGTTGCACGACGGTCAAACCGGCGGGCCCGAGCCGGCGCTGGTGGCGGCCGGCCGCCGCCCCGCCTCGGCTGAGGGCCAGCAGTCGTTCGAGAGTGACGGGTTCGAGGTCGCTCCGATCCATGGGATCAATGTCGGCGTCGGCTCCGGATCGGCCTCATCTGTTTCCCGCGGTTAGGTCACTTTCGACGCGGCAGGGCCGGGCGGGGCGAGTGCAACCCTGGGCCGATATCGAGTTTGTCAGGGACCTGACAAACTCGGATGCGCCCGATCCGACCCCCGCACCCCCCACCCTCAGGTCCGGTTGCCGCGCAAACGCGATCGTCGGCCGTCGCGACGATTGGCGAGGCCCGCCAATCATTTCCCTCGGCGCGTTCGAGACCAAGACGTCGAGCTGGTTGGCAACCCCGGCCGAGATTCGGCGACTCGGCGGTGCCATCTTTGCCGATCGGCGCTACGACCGGGTCTTCCTCTATCACAACGGGGCCCAGTCGTACTATGGCGGCAGGGGGTTCCGCGGTTCACTCAGGGTCTAGCCGCGGCTCCGCTCAGCCGCCGGGGCGAGGCCGCGGCAGCGCGGTGGGTGGAAGCATGCTATTGAGCCGCATGTAGTTCGCGATCTGGCTGTAGTGATCCGCCAGATCGAGGGCGTGCCCGAGCACCATGCCGGATCGGGTGACCTGACGGCTGTTGTTGTTGAACGTGATGGTGATCTGATCAGCCAGGTTCGGGTCCGTCAGCTGGTTGAACGCGGCGTCACAGAACGCGAACGACGCCTTGAGGTTGGCGACCAGTTTGGCCTTGGGCCAGGTGGCCCGCACCGAATCGGGGATCTGGGCTTCCGGATCCGCCGGCGACTTCTGGTCCCCGAAATTGTTGCAGAAGAAATAGTTGTCGCTCGCCACGTGCTGGGCCACGTAGCCGATGCTGAGCTGGGCCGGCGTCGGCTTGTAGGTGAACAACGACTCCGGAATCGAGTCGAAGGCCTGGGCGAGGTTCCGGTGGAGGCCGGCGATCCGGGTCTTGAAATTGGCCGTGATCGGATTGACCAGCGGGGCGGGCTGTTGGGCGGCAAGGCTAGGCGCGACGGACAGCGACAACAGGACCACGACGGACGGAAACCGCATCGGAGGTACCCGGGAAGTAGGGCCCGGAAAGCTGGAGCGGATCGAGGGGTTCTGCAAGTGGCGGTTCCACGCCCCAAAGAGCATACTTCATCCTCACGCTTCACGACCCTGAGGTTGATCCATGATGCTCCGCTCGAGCTTTCGCCTGATCTCCGCGTTCGTCGCCGTCCTGGCCATCCCGCCGGCCCCGGACCTCGCCGGCCAGGGCACGCCGTTACGGCTGGGTCAGACCCTCTCGGGTACGCTGGCCGCGGGCGATACCGCGCGCTACACCGTCACGGTCGGCGACGACTACTACCTGTTCGGGGAAGTGGATCAGATCTCCGTCGACGTCATGGTGCGCC
>JANMHX010000101.1:0-5080 GCA_031375485.1 Gemmatimonadota bacterium
GTTGGTCTTCGTCGACGACCGCCTGAATCGTCTTGCTGTCCGGATCAGAGAACACCTTGGCCACCCGGGCTGGTGCCAGCGACAGCCGGGCAAACCGCTCCGGATCCGGCGACCACGGCACGATGTCGATCCGTTCACCCGACAACTCGTTGACCACCGCCTGGACGCGCGATCCCTTGAGACCGACGCAGGCCCCGACCGGGTCAATGGCATCGTCCTTCGAGATGACCGCCACCTTGGTCCGGCTGCCCACTTCACGGGCAATGGCCCGGATCTCGACGACGTTCTGGGCAATTTCCGGCACTTCGAGCCGGAACAACGCCGCCACGAACATCGGATCGGCGCGGGACAACACCAGCCGAGGACCTTTGGGCGTTTCCTCGAGCCGCTTCAGCACCGCCCGGATGGTATCGCCTTGGTGGAAATGCTCCCGGTGGTTCTGTTCCCGGTACGGGACGATCGCCTCGGCCTCTTTGAACTTGGCGAGCATCAGGACGACCTTGCCCCGTTCGATCTGCTGGACTTCGCCGGAGAGCAATTCGCCGATCTTGTCGCCGAACTCTTCCCGGATCTTGGTCCGTTCACCCTCGCGAACCCGCTGGATGATCCGCTGCTTGGCGGCCTGCACCGCCAACCGGCCGAACTCCGTGAACGGGACTTCTTCCTCGAGCACATCGCCGGGCTGGAAGTCGGCATCTTCGTACCGCGCCTCTTCGAGCGCCACTTGGCAGCTCGGGTCGTCGACGGTTTCGGACACGGTCCGGAGCCGGACCACCCGAATGGTGCCCTTCAGTTCGTCGACCTCGAGCTCGAATTTGACGTTGGGTCCGAATTTCCGAACCAGCGCGGCGTGAATCCCGTCGCGCAGGAGATCGAGAAGATCGGAGCGATCAAGTTGTTTGGCGTTCGTGAGTTCACGGAACGCCGTCAGCATTTCGACTGAACCAGCCATCGACTTTACCCCCCACAGCGGAGGTCAAGGTGAGCGCGAGCCACCAGGGACTCTCGCGACGAATCCGCTAAAAGAATGATGAGCACTGGACGACCGCTGGGCAGGAAGCCACAACGTACGTCCCCAGTGGGCGGGGGGACGTACGATCCAAACCTGGGCTCCGAAAACAAAAATGTGGGGGAAAACCCCACATCTCCACGAGCCACACTCCCCCAACCGCACCGAACATCAGAATCTACCCGTACCGGGGGGGAACGTCAATTGCCCGATGGGCTATTGCCTTGAATTGTCGACCGTTACGCCGATGGACCGGAACCCGACGTTGCCGGCAAAATCGGTCGCTTCGACCCGGAGGGCATGGGGGCCGTTCCCCGCCGACTGGGTGCCCCAAAGCACCCCCCACGGTTCGGCGAGATCCTCGGCCAGTACCACCCCGTCGACCGAGAAAACCACTTTCGCAACCCCAAAGCCATCAAAGACTTGAGCCGAAAAAGCCACCTGGCCCGAGACCGTGGAATCGGCTTTCGGCGACACGATGAACACCACCGGGGAGTCGGTGTCCGCTTGGGTCGGGCTCCCGCAGGCGGTCCCGGCCCAGACCAAGCCCGTCAGGGCGGCGGCAACCGCTATGAGTTTTCGGGTCATCGTTTCAGTTCTCCGTTCGAGAAAACCCCAGAACCGCTAATTATGGGGCCAGGAGCCCGAGGAACGCTACCATTCGGCCGTCCCGGCCCCCCGACCCCCGGTGGCTCATGAACCGATCGTTCATGTGGGCCGAGCAATGGGAAGACACCGTGATGGCGCCGATCCCCTGGGCTCGGGCCTGCTCCGCCAAGACGCCCCGGAGGTCGACCCGGGCCTGGTCGGGACGCCCGCAGGCCGACGCTACCTCGGCGCCGACGTGATAGCACTCACCGCAGATTCCAACCCCACAGTGCATCACCAAATCAGCCGGAGCGGAACCGGCCCGGCGGACCAGCGCCTCGACCCCGCTCGCGACGATCCCGGCGGCGGTGCCCCGCCAGCCGGCGTGGAGCAACCCGATGGCTCGGCGCACCGGGTCAACGAGATAGACCGGCACGCAGTCGGCCGCCGACACCGCCACCAGGAGTCCGGGGTGAGCCGTGGCGTGGCCGTCGGCATTGTCATGAATGGCAAAGCCCCGAAATGGTTCCTGCCAGAGCACCCGGGTGCCGTGCACCTGGCGGGCCACGGTCACGCCCTCGAACTCGGGAAACGTCGCCGCCAACAACCGCCACCGATCGAGGACCCGGCCGATGCCCTGCGCGCCGGCCAGGCCGAGGTCGAACGGCTCCGCCGCCGAGCCTCGGGTGGTAATCCCGGCGACGACCCCGAATCGCTCGCGCCACCCGGGCACGGCCAGCCAGGGCACGGCGGCTCCCGGCACGGCCACCTCCGCGAGCGGGGCCGCTTCAGTCGTCAACGCGCTCAATCTCGGCGCCTAACGCCCGAAGCCGGGTGTCGATCCGCTCGTAGCCCCGCTCGATCTGGCCGATATTGTGAATCGTGCTCTGCCCCTCGGCCGCCAGCGCGGCGAGCAGCATGGCCATCCCGGCCCGGATGTCGGGGGACTCGACCGTCCCGCCCCGAAGCGGCGACGGCCCCGCGATGACCGCCCGATGGGGGTCGCAGAGCACGATCCGGGCGCCCATGCCGATCAGCTTGTCGACGAAGTAGAGCCGGGACTCGAACATCTTCTCGAAGATCAACACCATGCCGGTACACTGGGTGGCCGCGACCACGGCGATCGACATCGTGTCCGCCGGGAACGCCGGCCAGGGGCCGTCCTCGAGTTTCGGGACATGCCCGCCGACATCGGTCCGGATTCGACGTTCCTGGTCCCGATCGACGATCAGCTGGTCCCCATCGAGGCGCGGGCGAATCCCCAGCCGGTCGAAGCCGATCAACGTGGCGCGGAGGTCGTCCCCGCGGACGCCGTCGATCGTGAGTTGGCCGTTGGTGACGGCCGCCAGCCCGATGAAGCTCCCGATCTCGATGTGGTCAGGGCCGATCTCATACCGGGTGCCGTGGAGCGGCTTCCCGCCGGTGATCACGTAGGTATTGCTGCCGATCCCTTGGATCTCCGCCCCCATGGCCACCAACATGCGCGCCAGGTCCTGGACGTGGGGCTCGGCGGCGGCGTTCCGGAGGGTCGTGGTACCCTTGGCGGCCACGGCCGCCATCAGGGCGTTCTCGGTCCCCGTCACACTGGGCTCGTCGAGGAAGATGTCCGCGCCCACAAGGGTCTTGGCGTCCATCTTGTACCGGTCGCCGACCAGGATCGTGGCGCCAAGGGCTTCGAGCGCCAGGAAGTGGGTATCGACTCGCCGGCGCCCGATCACGTCTCCGCCGGGAGGCGGCAGCACCACCTGGCCGAACCGGGCCAAGAGCGGGGCGGCGAGCAGAATCGACGCCCGGATCTTGGCGCAGAGCCCGGGGTCGAGGGGTTTCGACGTCACGCCGGCCGGATCGACTCGCACCGTGTTCGGCCCGGTCCACGCCACCTGGGCCCCCAAGTGCTCCAACAAGGCCATCATCATCTCGACGTCCCGGATCTTCGGCACGTTGCCAAGGTCGACCGGGCCGTCGGCCAGCAGGGTGGCGGCAAGGATCGGGAGGGCGGCATTCTTGTTTCCAGCCGGTCGGACGGTCCCCGTGAGGGGCCGCCCGCCTTGGACGATAAATCGGGGTGGCATGGGGCAAACCTCGCCTCCGCCCTAGCGGCGCGTCAAGCGGATGACGTTATTTTGCAGGATGACCACGCTCCAGCCCTGGGTCGGCCCTACGGTGGCCATTGCCCTTGTCGCCATCGCCCTCGCCTTCTTGGCCATTGCCCTCGTGGCACTGGCCGCCGCCCGCAAGGCAACCGGGGAGGCGTCCCATCTCGCCCGGGAACTCGGCGAGTTGCGACGCGAACTGGCGCCGACGATCCAGGCCCTCAACCGACTGGCCGGGGCCGGCGGCGAGGTGGCCGGCCGGCTCAAGGACGAGGTCGACGAACTGATCACCGTGAGCCGCCGACTCCGGAAGAGCGCCGTCCGGGGCGCCCGGCGGGTCGAGGGCCGCCTCGAGGACCTCGACGCGTTGTACGAAGTCGTCTCCTCGGAGGTCCAGGAAACCGCCCTCGATGTCGCCGCGACCCTCCGGACGGTCCGGACCGGCGCCTCCGCCCTCAGTCGCATCAAGCGGTTCTTGGGCCGAGGACGGCGGTGAGCCGATCGCCGCTGCTGGTCGGTGTGCTCCTCGGGGTGTTGGCCGTAGTCCTCTGGCCGGCCGACGCCCACGCCTGGACCCATGGGACCCACATCTATCTTACCGATACGATCCTGGCCAATGCCGGTCTGCTGCCGGGCAGCGTGGCCGATCTCATTCGGGCCTTCCCCTATGATTTTCTCTATGGCGCGATCGCGCCCGATACCTCGATCGCCAAGCAGTACGTGCCCAAGGGCCGTCATTCTCACTTTTGGAACGTCGGGCAAGAGACCTTCGATTTCGCCGAGACCGACGCGCTCCGGGCCTTTGGTCTCGGGTATCTGACCCATCTCGCGGCGGATACCGTCGCACACAACTACTTTGTTCCTCGGCAGCTGCTGCTCACCAGCAGCCCGCAGACGATGGGGCATCAGTACTGGGAGCTCCGGGCCGAGACCCATCTCACGGACCGGTTTGCCCGGCGGGCCCGCGACCTGATCCGTCTCGATCATACCTTGGCGGATTCACACCTCGAACGGATCGTGTCACCGACCCTGTTCAGTGTGAAGACCAACCGGCGTATCTTCCGGAGCATCGTCCACCTCTCGGATACCAAGAGTTGGCAGCGGGCCATGCAGGCGGCTCGAGAGCGGAGCCGGTGGTTGCTGACCGATGCGGACGTGGAACGGCATTTGGCGATGTCCTATGATTTCATCATGGAAACGCTGGCCGAAACGGCGAATCGAGGCGGGTTCGCCCGGACCCTCGATCCGTCGGGAGACACCCCGCTTCGGCGGGCCAAGCGGTGGCGGCGGGAAGCATTGTGGCAGGGCGGTTTGTGGGTGCCGGAACGAATGGTCGAGGTGGCCGAACAACGATTCGGTTTGCCGGACCCGGGTCTCGGGTTTTGGCGGG
>JANMHX010000110.1:0-11951 GCA_031375485.1 Gemmatimonadota bacterium
TCGCGCATGGCGCGGAGCGGATCGACGGCTAACGCCCGCTCGTCACCCACCATCTCGAGCAAGAGGCCTTCCCGGAGCCCGTACGCGCTGACCGTGAGCACCGGCGCCTCGATCAGGTCGAGCAGTTCGGCGGTGACGCCCAAGCCGGCCAGGATGATGTCGGCGCGCTGGGGATTGAGCCCCGGCACGGCGCCCCGCTCGTCGGAGGTCTTGGTCTGGAGCCATTCCAGCATTTGCTCGACTTCGGCGGTGGTGACGGTCTCGCCGTGCACCGCCTCCCCGATGTCGAAGCCGCGCCGCCCGCGCACCATCCGGGCCAAGTTGGTGAAGGTCCCGCCCGAGCCGATCATGGTGGCATTGATCCACTCGCGCCGGGCCAGGGCCTTCCGAAGCCGCTTCCGGACCCAGCGCCGGAGGTCGCCCACTTCCTTCTGAATCGACCGGTCGCCGAGGATCCACATTTCCGTCAACCGGACGGCTCCAAGAGGCAGCGAGGAGGTGATCTCGACCAGTCCGTTCACGGCGCCGACCAACTCGAGGCTGCCGCCGCCGATATCGGTGATCAGGGCCCGTTTGTTGTTCAGCTGGAAGTGGTGAGCCACCGACCGGTAGGACAGGCTGGCCTCGACATCGCCGGTCACCACCTCGAGGGTGATCCCGGTTTCTCGCTTGACCCGTTTCACGAACTCGCGGCCGTTGCCGGCCTCCCGGACTGCCGAGGTCGCCACGGCGCGAATCCGGCTGACCTGGCGGCGGTCGGCCACTTCCTTCATCCGCTTGATGGCCAGGACCGCGCGCTCCATGGCGAGCTGGTCGAGGTTGCCGGTGGCGGCAATCCCCATGGCGAGTCGGGGCTGGTCTTTGACTTCGTCGATGATCCGAAGACCGCTCGAGGGGTCGTACTCCGCCACCGACAGCCGAATCGAGTTCGAGCCGACGTCGATGGCGGCGATGCGTTCGGGAACTGGTGGAGAAAGCGGGTGGCTCGCGGCCGTCACTGGGCTCCAAAATCCTCGGCGTGATGCTTGATCGATTTGCCTTCGACCAAGAAGACTACATCCTCCCCGACGTTGGTCGCCAGGTCCGCGATCCGCTCGAGGTTCCGGGACACGAGGAGGAGCTCGAGTCCGGACCCGATCGAGTGGGGGTCCTCCATCATATGGGTGAGGAGGATCCGGAACATCGACCGATTCAAGGCGTCGACTTTGTCGTCCCGGAGGCAGATTTCCCGGCCCGCCTTCGCGTCATCCCGGACAAACGCCTCGAGGGCGTCCGACAACATTTCCCGGGCCAGCCGGGCCATTTCGAAGATCTCGGGTTCAGGCGTGATCGGCCGGTGCTTGGCGAGCCGATCGGCCGATTGGGCGATGTTGACGGCGTGATCGCCGACCCGTTCGAGATCGTTGGCGATTTTGATCGCGGCCACCAGGAGCCGAAGGTCCTTGGCCATCGGCTGCTGGAGGGCCAGCAAATTCAGGCATTGCTCCTCGACCTCGACCTCCATCAAATCGATGACCCGGTCGCCCTTAATGACCCGCTCGGCCTTCTCCGCGCTCCGTTCGAGCAGGGCCTCGACCGCGAGTTGGACCGCCGCCTCCGCCTCGCTGGACATCGTGAGCAGCCGGACTTTGACTTGGCTCAACTCGTCGTGAAAATGCCGGTGGCCTTCGCTGGTCATCCGAACCTCCCGGTGATATAGGCTTCCGTCCGCTCGTGTTTCGGCGCCGTGAAGATTTGATTGGTTACCCCGTACTCGATCAACCGCCCCGCGTCGAAAAACCCGGTCTTTTCGGATACCCGGGCAGCCTGCTGCATGTTGTGCGTGACGATGACGATCGTGTACTGCTGCTTCAACTCGAAGATGAGCTCCTCGATCCGCTGGGTGGCGATCGGGTCGAGGGCCGAGCAGGGCTCATCCATCAAGAGGATCTCGGGCCGGTTGCCCAGGGCGCGGGCAATACAAAGCCGCTGCTGCTGGCCGCCGGACAAGCCGGTGGCCGGTTGGTCCAGCCGGTCCTTGACCTCGTCCCAGAGGGCGGCCTGCCGCAAACAATGTTCCACGACCTCGGGAAGTTCGTTCCTCGGCACCAGCGCGTTCAGCCGAGGCCCGTAGGCGACATTTTCGAAGATCGTCTTCGGAAACGGATTCGGCCGCTGAAACACCATCCCGACCCGGCGCCGCAAACTCACGAGATCGGTCGACCGATCGAAGATCGACACCCCCTCGATTTCGATCCGCCCCTCATACCGGGCCCCCGCCACGAGGTCATTCATCCGGTTGATCGACCGCAGGAACGTCGACTTCCCGCACCCCGACGGCCCAATAATCGCGGTCACTGCCCGCCGGTCAAGCTCCAACGAAATATCGAAGAGCGCCTGCTGCGCCCCATAATAAAACGAAAACCCCACCGCCCCAAGCGCCGAGGGCCCAGTGCCGAGTGCCGAGTGCCGAGCCCCGAGTGCCGAGCCCGTCACCCGAACCGCCCCGTGATATAGGCCTCGGTCCGCGGATTCGTCGGCGTGGTAAAAATCTGCTTCGTCGGCCCGGTCTCGATCATGTCGCCAAGGTAGAAGAACGTTGTGGTATCCGACGACCGCGCCGCCTGCTGCATGTTGTGGGTGACGATGATGATGGTGAAGTGCTCCTTGAGCCCAAAGAGCAGTTCTTCGATCCGCTGGGTCCCTTGGGGGTCGAGCGAGGCGGTGGGTTCGTCCAACAAGACGACCTCCGGCTCGGGTGCGATGGTCCGGGCGATACAAAGCCGTTGCTGTTGCCCGCCCGACAGCGCCATGGCGCTGGCCTGGAGCCGGTCCTTGACCTCATCCCAGAGCGCCGCTTGACGGAGGGCCCGCTCCACGATTTCATCAAGACGCGCCCGGGCCGGTTGGTCCCCAACCTTGAGCCCCGCCGCGACGTTCTGGTAGATCGACATGGTCGGAAACGGCGTGGGCCGCTGGAACACCATCCCCACCCGCCGCCGCAACTGGGTCAAGCTGACCTTGGTGCTGTAGACATCGTCCCCGTCCAACAACACCCGCCCCGCAATATGCCCCCCCGCCACCTCATGGAGCCGGTTGAGGGTCCGAAGAAACGTCGACTTCCCGCACCCCGACGGCCCGATCAAGGCATGGACCCGGTTGGTCTCAAACCCGATCGACACGTCCTTCACCGCCGCCAGCGTCCCATAGTACGCCGTCAGCCCCTCCGTCCGCACCCGCACCCGGACCCCCGCCTCTTCGCCGAGTGCCGAGTGCCGAGTGCCGAGTGCCGAGCCACTACCCATGCCGCTGCCTCGTCGCCAACCGGGCCAGGACACTGAGGACGAGGACCACGAGGATCAGGACCAGCGCCGTGGCCCAGGCAATCCGGTGCCAATCGTCATACGGCCCGGTGGCGTAGGTAAACACCGTGAGCGGGAGCGCCGCGATCGGTTGCGACAGATCCCGGCTCATGAACTGGCTCCCGAGCGCCGTGAAGAGCAGGGGAGCGGTCTCGCCGGCCACCCGGGCTATCGCGAGCAGGCTGCCGGTGACGATCCCCGGAAGACAGGTCCGAACCACGATCGACAGACTGGTCCGCCACCGCGGGTAGCCTAACGCAAGTGCCGCCTCCCGGAGTGAGTGCGGGACGAGCTTGATCATCTCCTCGGTGGTCCGGAGCACCATCGGGATCATGATGATGGCCATCGCGACGCTCCCGGCGTATCCCGAGAAGTGCTTGACCCGGGCCACGATGAGGGTCCAGACGAACACCCCAATGACGATCGACGGCGTGCCGTTCATCACGTCGGCCACGAACCGGGCCGTGGTGGCCAACTTGCTCTTCGGATACTCAGCCGAGTAGATGCCAGCGCCGATCCCGATCGGGAGCCCGATTAACCCGGCCATCCCGACCATCATCAGCGTGCCGACGATGGCATGGGCCACCCCGCCCCCGGTCTCACCGGCGGGCGCTGGAGTCTTGGTAAAGAAGTCGAAGTTGAGGCTGCCGGCGCCTCGGATGATGAGGGTGCCGAGAATCATCAGCAGCGGCGCGACCGCCACCAAGACGGCGGCCATCAACAGGCCGACCATGATCCGGCTCTTCCACCGCCGCCACACCAGCCGGTTCATAGCCCGTGGCCCCCGCCGGGCTGGCCCTTCGACACCCGCCAAATCAGGAGCCGGGCCAGGGCATTGATCAGGACCGTGACCACGAACAGCACCAGGGCCACATAGGTGAGTGCCGCGAAGTGGATATCGCTCGTGGCCTCGCTGAATTCATTCGCGATGACCGCGGCCATGGTATAGCCGGGGGCGAAGAGCGAGGCGGCGATTTCGTTGCGATTCCCGATCAGCATCGTCACGGCCATCGTCTCGCCGAGGGCGCGGCCGAGCCCGAGGATCACGGCGCCCAAGATGCCGGAGCGGGCGTACGGGACGACCGCCGTCCACGCCGCTTCCCACCGAGTGGCCCCGAGCCCAAGGGCCGCCTCCCGTTGGCTGGCGGGCACCGCATTGAGGACCTCGCGCGATACCGACATGATGTACGGCATCACCATGATGGCCAGAATGATGCCGGCGGCCAGCATCGAGTTGCCGTAGATCGGCCCTTGAAAGAAGGGCAAGAAACCCAAGGTGTCGCGAAGGAACGGAAACACCGTGGACTTGAGCACCGGGATCAGGACGAAGATGCCCCACAAGCCGTACACCACGCTCGGGATGGCGGCCAAGAGCTCGATCAGAAACGCCACCGGTTGCCGGAGCCACTTCGGCGCGAACTCGGTCAGGTAAATCGCCACGCCCAACGAAAGGGGCACCGCGATCAGGAGCGCGATCGCGGCCGACACGACCGTCCCGAAAATCAACGGTAGCGCCCCGAACTCCTCCGTCACCGGGTCCCACGTCGCCCCGGTGACGAATCCAAGACCGTATCGGTCGATGGCCAGCTTGGACCCGATCCACAACTCGTACACCAGGAACGCCAAGAGGGCCGGCACCGCCAACGCGGCGGTGGTCAGGACGCCCCGAAACACGGCGTCGCCGACATTCCGGCCTTCGAGGACCGATCCCGGCCCCTTCATCAGGAAATGGCCTTACCTGTCGCGGTCAGGGTCTTGACCCGCGCCTTGACGAGCCCGGCGACGTCCCCGGGGAGCGGGGCATACCCCAGATCGGTCGCCATCTTCTGCGCGTCGCCCGAGACCATCCAGTTGAGGAAATCTCGAATCTGTTTGCCCTTCAGGGCGTCGGCATTGTCGGCCTGCACCAGGAGCCAGGTGAAGGACGCAATCGGATACGCTTTCTCGCCCGGGGCGTCGGTGATGGACACCCGGAAGTCGGTGGTTTTCGGGAGCTTGGCGCTCGCCGCCGCGGCCGTGACGGTCTCGAGGGTCGGGTCGACCAACTTGCCCCCTTGGTTCTTGACCGAGGCATACTGGAGCTTGTTCGCCAAGGCATACACCAGTTCGACGTAGCCGATGGTGCCCTCGAGTTGCTTGACCTGCTGGGTGACGCCTTCGTTGCCTTTACCGCCCAAACCGGTCGGCCAGTTCACCGCGTTGGCCGCGCCGACCTTGGTCCGCCACTCGGGCGAGACCTTCGAGAGATAGTCGACGAACACGAACGTGGTACCCGACCCGTCCGACCGGTGGACCACCAACAGATCAGCGGCCGGGAGCTTGGTGCCGGGATTCAACGCCGCGATCCGGGCATCGTTCCATTTGGTGATCTTGCCGAGGAAGATGTCGGCGATCGTCGAGGCGTCGAGCTTGAGCTTCGTGGCGCCGATCGCCGGCAGGTTGTAGGTCAGGACCACGGCGCCGAGGACCGTCGGGATATGGGCCGCATTGCCCTTGACCGAGGCAATCTGCTCGTCGGTCATCGGGCTGTCGGTGGCGCCGAAGTCGACCGTGCCCTGGGTGAATTGGCGGATTCCGCCGCCGGATCCGATCGACTGATAGTTGATCTTGACGCCGGTTTTCTTGGCGTAGGCGTCGAACCATTTCGTATAGATCGGGTTCGGAAACGTCGCGCCCGCTCCGTTGAGATTGGCCTGGCACGCCAGCGGACCCGCCGCCGCCATCGCGATCACGACCATACCGAGTATTTTCATCGCTAACTCCGTTAGCCAAAGGGTGCAGTAACCAACCTGATTGCTGTCACGAACCGATCACGAATCGGTCAAAAATTCATCGTCATGGCCGTTCGGAGACCCGAAATCGTCTTCCCGGCCGTCGCTTGGGGGTTTTGAGTCTCGAACATGAACCGGAGCTGGGCCTTGGCGGTCAAATACAGGTTGACCCCCGCGGAAACCAGGGTCGACGCATTGGCCGCTACCGCGGCGTCCGGGTCGGCCCAGTCGAACCGAACCACCGGTTCGACGGCAAACAGTTTCTTGGTCGTCGTCCGGGCATGGTACGCGGCGACCACGGAGACGCCCTTCATCGAGTGGAGGTCTTTGGTAAAGTCTTCGCCGGCCATGTAGTCCGCTACCACGAACAGGCCCTTGTCACCCGGCTTGCCCCACTGGGCTTCCAGTCCAACGGCTTGGTTTCGGAACGAGCTATCGGACACCGTTGGGGTCAGCGCCACGATCCCGTCATGGGAAAAGAACGCCAACCCGAGCATCAACTTCTTCGTGACATCCGCCAAGGCCTGGACCCCGAGGGACTTCGATCCATTGACGTCGTTGATGCTCTCGCCTTGGCCATTGTACCCCCCCACCTGCACGGTCAAGTGGCGGCCCTCGGCCAACTTGTGGGCCAGGATGAGGGACGCTCCGAGGTCGGTCGCGATGTATCCAGCGGTTTCGAACAGGTTGTTGGACGCAACGGGGAGGAGACCCCGGCCGGCATTCCGTTCGAGCGAGGGGAGGTTATTTGACGACAGGAGCTCGTAGCGCCCGAACGGCTTCTTCTCCGCCCCGGTTCGGATCGTGAAGGCGGTTCGGGAACTTGCTGGGGTCAACCGGACGTCAATGTAGGCGTCCCGAAGCCGGACCCCGGTGGCCCGCCCGCCTTCGAACGAGGGCTGGATCACCAGGCTCACGTTCTCGCGGAGCTTGGCGTTGACCTGGATCCGGGCCCGCCGGATGAAGAAATTGCTGCTCGACCCAGTCTTGGCCAAGTTGTCGTTGTCGAAGGCATAGAACTGGGTCTGCAGACGCGCGCCGAACACGATCTGGGGATAGGTCGGTTCCTGCGCCGCCGCAGGGGTCGAAAGCATCAGCGCTAATCCGGCTCCAAGGGCCAATCTCATCAAGTCTCCCGGGCAGAATGATCCGTTACGAACGTGGCCGTTATGTCACGAACCCATAACACGGGCGTAACGCTCGCCGACTTCAGCCATCGCCATGTCAAGGTCATGTAACGAACGGGTAACGCGCCTCCCCGGGTCGTTCTCTATCAGAACCGGCCCCGGGGAGCATTTTGGCGAGCTCAGGGAGGAGGAGTTCGGCCCGGTCGGCGAGGACCGGGGCCGCGGCGGCTATCCCGGCCGGGGCCGGAATCCGCGCTCGGCCGCTGGGACCGGGACTGGCCATCGCCCTGGTCGGGGCGTCGGTGGGCGCGGCCCGGTCCGGAGGGGTGCCTTGGGCCCGCCTTGGCCGCCGCCCGTCGCGCTTCGTTGGCTTTGGCTCGGGCCCGGTCCTCGGCCTTCCGGGCCCGAATGGCGGCGATCCGCTCGGCCAGCGGGATTTCCAGCTGCGGCGTGGCTTTGGCCGCGTAGTCGAAGTCCGGCACGGTGACCCGGGGCAGCCGTTTGCCGATCGCCCGCTCGATGCCCTTGAGATCGCCCTCTTCCTCGGGCGCGACGAACGTGAAGGCGTCACCGGTTGCCTCAGCCCGCGCCGTCCGGCCGACCCGATGGATGTAGTCCTCCGGCACCATCGGGACGTCGAAATTGATCACGTGCCCCAACTCGGTCACGTCGATGCCTCGGGCCGCGATGTCGGTGGCCACCAGGACCCGGTACTTCCCGCTCTTGAAGCCGGCCAGCGCTTCGGTCCGCTGCGGCTGGGACCGGTTGCCGTGAATCCGCTCCGCGTTGATCCCGCCCTTGACCAGGAACTTCATCAGGCGGTCGGCCCGGTGCTTCGTTCGGGTGAACACGAGGGCTTCGGCGGTGGCGCCGCGCTGGAGCATGGTCAGCAACAGCGCCGACTTGAGATCTTGCCGGACCGGATAGACGGCCTGGGTAATGCCGACCGCCGGGGCCGCCTGCCGCTGGATGTTGATGCTGACCGGATCTTTCAGGAGCTCCCGGGTCAAAGCCGCAATCGGCGGCGGCATGGTCGCGCTGAAGAACAGGGTCTGGTGCCGGGGTGGAATGTGGCGGAGAATCTTCTTGATCTCCGGCAGAAACCCCATGTCGAGCATCCGGTCGGCCTCGTCGAGGACCAGGTGCTCGAGGCCGGCGAGCTTGGCATACGGGAACCGGAAGTGATCGAGGAGCCGGCCCGGTGTGGCGATGATGATGTCCGCGCCGCTTCGGAAGGCATGTTCCTGCGGATTCATCCCGACGCCACCGAACACCGAGGCGCCGGTAAGCGGCGTGTGGACGGCCAGGTCGTTCAAGTGTTCGAGGATCTGCGCCGCCAGTTCCCGCGTCGGCGTGATCACCAAGGCCCGGGTGGTGCCTCGCGGTTTGGTGATCAGGCGGTGAAGAATCGGGAGCAGAAAAGCGGCGGTTTTCCCGCTGCCGGTCATGGCGCAGGCCAGCACGTCCCGGCCCGCCATGGCGGGGGGAATGGCGTCGAGTTGAATGGGGGTCGGTCGAGCGAAGCCGAGTTCCTTCAAGCCTTGGAGCAGGCTCGGATGGAGCTCGAGTGAATTGAACGGCACGGAATACCCTTGGGTAGTGGGAAGCGAACGACCCCAAGATAGTCAGGTTCCGAACCGTTTCACGTTTCTGGCACGAGCTTTCGCTATCTCGGCCTCCCGGTTCTTGGGCGGGGCGGACGTCACCAGCGAACCCATCAGCTCACGAACCACTCCGGTCACCTCCAGCACCGCGTGGTCGAAGGCGGCCGCATTGGCGGCGGAGGGCTTGGCGAACCCGCTGACCTTTCGGATGAACTGGAGCGAGGCCGCCTCGATCTCGGCGTCGGTAACCGGCGGGTCGAAATGATAGAGCGGGCGAATGTTCCGGCACATCGGTTCCTCCTCGTGGTGCTTGACGGCGACCCCTTCCGTCCCGATCCTTCGCGGACCGAAAATTACCCATCTCCCCGAGTTCTGCCATGGTCGCCATCCGCTCGATCGCCCTGACCCTCCTGCTCGGAGCCTGCCAGGCTCCCGGCACTCCCGCCCCCTCGGGCGATTACGATCTCGTCATTACCAACGCCAAGATCGTCGACGGGACCGGCAACCCCTGGTACTACGGTGACGTCGGCGTTCGGGGCAACCGGATCGCGACCGTGGCCCCCCGAGGTGCGTTGGCCGCGGCCGGAAGCCGGGACCGGGTCGACGCCGTCGGCCTG
The DNA here is from genome assembly GCA_031375485.1 of Gemmatimonadota bacterium. Taxonomy (GTDB): domain Bacteria; phylum Gemmatimonadota; class Gemmatimonadetes; order Gemmatimonadales; family GWC2-71-9; genus SHZU01. Next base: position 9,461 of record JANMHX010000110.1, read on the forward strand.
GTCGTGTCGCCCGGGTTCATCGATATCCAGAGTCACTCCTGGACTCCCGCGCTCGTCGGCGACGGCCGCTTGGTCGGGAAGATCGCCCAGGGCGTGACTTCCGAGATCCTCGGCGAGTCGACGACGCCGGCCCCCGCCAACGACAACATCGATTCCCTCTATACCGGGTCCGATCCTGATGACATCGCCACCCGCGGGCTGGTCAAGGAATTTCACGGTCCCCGGGGCTTCGGCGCTTGGCTCGGTGCCATCGAGAAGCATGGCGTCTCGGCCAACGTCGGGAGCTATCTCGGTTCGACGACCGTGCGGGCGTATGCCATGGGCCGAAGCGAGGGCCAGCCGAGTCCGGCTCAACTCGACACCATGCGCCTCGTGGTTGGCAATGCCATGAAGGATGGCGCCTTCGGCATCTCGAGCGCCTTGATCTACCCGCCGGGGAGTTACGCCGGCACCCCCGAACTGATTGAGATGGCGAAAGCCATGGCGCCGCTCCACGGCACCTACATCACCCACATGCGATCGGAGGAAAGCAAGCTCCTCGACGCCATGGACGAGGCCCTTCGGATCGGGCGGGATGGCGGGGTGCCGGTCGTGATCTATCACTTCAAGGCCTCGGGCTCAGTCAACTGGCATCTGGCCGATCCGGCCATCGCCAAGGTCGACTCGGCCCGGGCCGCCGGACAGGACGTCAAGGCCACGATGTACCCGTATCCGGCGTCCGGGAATAATCTCTCGTCGTGCCTGCCGGGCTGGGCTCATGCGGATGGCAAACTGATCGAGAACCTCAAGAACCCGGCGTTCCGCGACCGGATCCGGCGCGAGATGGCCGATCGGGGCCCCGATGCCGCGGTGTACTGTCAGCACAACGCGCCGAACGCCTACCAAATCGCCGGGTTCAAGAAGGCCGAATGGCAGAAGTTCCAAGGGCTTCGGCTCGATGCCATTGCCAAGGCACTCGGGAAGGACTGGATGGATGCGGTGATCGAGCTGACGATTGGCGAAGACAATCGGCTGGGCAAGATCACGTTCGGGATGTCGGATCAGAATGTGGCCAAGATGCTGGCCCGGCCATGGGTGGTGATCGGGAGCGATGCCGGCGCCTCCGATCCCGACTCGGCATCCGCCCTGGTTCATCCCCGGTCGTACGGGACTTTCCCCCGGGTTCTGGGCAAGTACGCCCGCGACGAGCGGCTCTTTCCGCTCGAAGAGGCCGTCCGCAAGATGACCTGGTCAACCGCCCAAATTCTCGGGCTTCGCGATCGCGGTCTGGTGAAGGAAGGAATGATGGCCGACCTGGTCATCTTCGACCCCGCCACCGTCCTCGACAAGGCGACCTTCGAGAAGCCGCACCAGCTATCGGTCGGGGTCCGGGATGTGTTCGTGAACGGGGTCGCGGTCTGGCGGAACGGCAAGCACACCGGCGCCAAGCCCGGCCGGGCGCTTCGCGGGCCTGGGTATGAGGTGGCCAAGTGAACGCCGCGGCACGGGCGATGGCCCTGCTCCTCGTCCTGGCAACTCCGGCTGCCGGGCAGCGACCCAAATTGTCCGGGTCCACTCGGGCGTACGCCAAGGTCGACACCGCCATGGTTGCGCTGATCAACGCCCGCGTCATCGACGGGCGGGGCACGGCGGCCCGGGACAACCAAACCGTGTTCATTCGCGACGGCCTCATCGTGGCCGTCGGCCCGTCGGGGAGCGTGCTCTACCCCGCCGGCACTGAAATCATCGATCTGGCCGGTAAGACCGTATTGCCGGGTCTCGTGATGGTCCACGAGCATCTCTACTATCCGGTGGGCCCGGGGATCTACGGCAATTTCACCGAGTCGTTCGTCAAGCTCTACTTGGCCGGGGGCGTCACTGCGATGCGGACCGGCGGCAACATGAACGGCTATTCCGAACTCAACATCGCCAAGGCCATTGCCCGGGGCGACAAGCCCGGCCCGTGGATCGACGCCACCGCACCCTACCTGAACGGTCCGAATCCGTTTTCCCAGATGCAGTCGTTGGGGACCGCCGCCGAGGCGCGCCGGTTCGTTGATTTCTGGGCCGACCAAGGCGCCACCTCATTCAAGGCGTACATGCAGATCAGCCGCGAGGTGTTAGGCGCGGCCATCGACCAGGTCCACAAACGGAAGCTCAAGGTCACCGGCCATCTGTGCTCGGTCACCTACCGGGAGGCGGCCGCTCTGGGCATCGACAACCTCGAACACGGCTTTCTCGCCGCGACGGACTTCGTGGCCGACAAGAAAGGCGATGAATGCCCAGGCCAGGCTGGGGGGCAGGGCACTCTCGTGGCGCTGGACCTCGAGGGTGCGCCGTTCCAATCCCTCGTGGCCGATTTGGTGAAACGGAAGGTCGCCGTGACCTCGACGCTCACGGTGTTTGAGACCTTCACGCCGGGCCGGCCGAAGCCACCCGGCACCGACGTGCTGCTACCGGAACTCAAGGCCGCGTCGACCGTTCATCCGGGCGGCGGACGGTGAGCGCGTGG
>JANMHX010000123.1:0-34041 GCA_031375485.1 Gemmatimonadota bacterium
GGAAGCCGGCGAGCTGGGTCGTGAACGGAAGACCCGAGCTCCTCCACGTCAGGAAGGCCAGGGTCGAGTGGCAGACCTGATCGTAGTAGGTCCGACGGTCGGGTTCGGGCAGGCCGCCGGCCCGGCCTCGGAGGTCGGTGAACCGTCGCCGCGCGGCCTCGTACGAGGCGAACGGTGCGGGCTGGAATTCGCCCGCCGCGTCGAGGTTCAGAACGGCAAGCCCGTCTTCGTCGCCGCTCTCACGGCGATAGAACGCGTCCACGCCGAGCAACGCGGTGGTCAGGTCGCGGCCAAACCGCAGGGTTTCGCTACTGAGCTGCATCGGCCCGTTGCATCATGTCGGTGGCGATCAGGGTGACGGGAATCGAGCCGTAGGCCAGGAATTGGTCGTGGAACGTTCGTAGATTGAACGCCGGGCCGAGTCGGGTGGACAGCGCCCGGCGCAAACCGTGGATCTCGTCCCGGCCGGTCAGATACATCACGGCCCCGCCCGGAAACATGCTGTTCTTGACCGCTTCGCCCATGGCGGCGCCGGCGGGCATTCCGGCCTCGCGTTGATAATACTCGGCTGCCTCGGTGAGGGTAAACTGGCCTTGGTGGAGCCGGACGTCGACGACGGCCCGGGCGCACATCCGGCACCGGGTCGCCGCCTCGTCGTATTGCTCGGCCGGGGTCAGGAAGCCGATCTCGCCCATGAGGTCGGTCGCATAGCAGGCCCAGCCCTCGGCCATGGTGCCGCCACAGGCCATGGCAATCCGGGAAGCGCAGTCCACCGCGGCCATCCGTCCGATGGCGGACGGAGCCCGCGCGGCATGCCAATTCTGAACGTGATGACCGATCCCGCCATGATGAACCACGTGATTCAACTTGATGGCGCTCTCGCTGGGGAGCTCCGGCGGCACCAGGTATTCATGGACCGCGGGACGGTTGAACGCCGCCGGCGACCGGTAGTACAAGAAGTAGAGGTCGGGGGCCGCGGCTCGGGCCCAGGCGGGCCGGTCGACGTACCGAATCGGAAACTCAGGCCAGGTGAGCAACCGATGGGAGTCGGCGAGGCCACGGACGTCGTCCCACAGTGCCTGATACCGGGCCGGCGTGGCAGCCGGTTCAGGCTCCGGCGGCGCCATCCGAGCCAACGCCTCTTTGGCCACCTCGAGTTCCGCCTCGGCGTACGCCGCGAGCTCGTTGGCCGACATCGTGAGGCAGTGGGCCTCGTGAAGATTCAGCGACAGCAGCTCCGGTCCGGCGGCGCAGTCGGCCAAGGGCCGGGGTCGGAGCTCGGTCAGGAGATAGTGCTGAAACTCGGTGACCGCGGCCAGGGCCGTTGCCGCGCCCGGCGCCAAGACCGTCAGGGCCGGATCGGGCAGCCTGGCGATTCCCTCGGTCAGGAACGCCGTTAAGCCGCGGCATTCCTTGAGAGCCCGTTCGGTCCAGCCGCTCGGCGCCGCCCGGACGTGGGTCCGGCCCTGACTCAGCAAGCGCGGGATCCCGGCCAGGCGGGCGGACGCCGAGTCGATCCGCTCCGCCAGCGGGGCGAAATCGGTCAAGAGCAGCGACATGACGCCGAACGCCGCCTCGCCGGTGTAGAGACTCGGGTTGCCGCGATGGAAGTGGGTGGACTGAAACTCCCCGATCTGAGTCCGGAGATACCCGGCTGCCAGGCGGTGGTCCACCGAGGTCCCGTCGAGGGTCTGGAGCAAACTCGTCATCTCGGCCAGGGTGTCGCCGGCGCCGTTCTCCGAGAAATCGGGGAGCTCCCGATCGTAGGCGTGGACCCCGATGAACGTGGCGTTGACGGGCCGGCGGCGGTAGTAGGCTTCGAAGAATCGGTCGAGCCATCGGCTGCCGGCGTTCACGGCTCGCCCGTCCTGGTCCAGAGCAAGATCGCCCCGCATGCTGCCCCTGTTGTTTGGTATTGGGTGGGCACCTCGGACGGCCCTCGATACAACTCGGCGGCCTGGAGCGACACGACGGGAAAATCGTCCATGTTGGGTGGTTCCTTGCTGCCTGGAACCCAGATTCGGATGCCGTCGAGATAGACCGCCAGGTAGCAGGCGAGGGGGAAGACATAGTCCAATCCGGGCCGATCGCCGGTTCCCCCACACGCCATCCAGGGGTGCCAGTTGAATTCGCCGCCGCGGCCGGTGGCCAACGCGAACCCGCCGCCGCAACCCGACGGGCGCCGAATCAGCTTCAGGCCGCCCGTCATCCGGAGCACATCGCTCAGCGCCGAGTGTTCGCGTTTTCGAAAATCAGTTGAGGTCAGGAACCGCCCGAGGCCGGCGGCCCGACGTTCCTCGAAGGCGCGCATACCGGGGCTGACCGTCGGCGTGGCGCCTGTTACGACCAGTGAGTCGAGCCGCTGGCCCGACGCTTTGAGGCGGAACTCCGCCAAGATCGTGTCGCGTCCGGAAAACCGAAGCTCCCGCACCATTGGCTCATAGCCGATGGCCCGGGCAAGGACCGAATATTTGCCCGATGGGATAGTCGTGAAGCTGAACTCGCCGACCGGGCCGACGGTGGTTTGGATCTGGAGCTTCCCGATGGCGACTTCGGCGTTTCGGATCGGGTCGCCGCCTTCGGTGAGGACAATCCCTCGCAGCACGGATTGGGCGCCTGCCGGCGGAGCGGTCAGACTGAGGGTGACCATCAGGAGGATCGCGAGCCCGCGCATTCCCAAATGTAGCTCGACCAGCTCGAACGAGGGGGTCGACAACTCGGGTTGCCGGTGCCATTCTGAATGGTATCTCACGTCAAAGAAGGCCCCGTGTCGGAACTCATCTTGGTGGTTGGGGCCAGCGGCGCTCTCGGCGGCCGGGTTGCCCGGCGGCTCATCGACCGGAAAACGCCCGTTCGGTTGATGTCCCGCCGGCTCGAGAACCTATCCGGTTGGGCCGGCCCCGGAGTGGAGTTGGTCGCCGCGGACCTGCTCGATCCGGCCTCGCTCGCTCGGGCGGCGGCGGGTGTTTCCCAGATCGTTTCCACCGCCAACAGCTTCACTGGCGTGGGTGCGTCCAGTCCGACTCGCGTTGATCTACCCGGCTATCGGAATCTGCTCGCGGCAGCGAAAACCGCCGGCGTCGGGCGGTTGGTGCACGTGTCCGCGTACGGAATCACGCCGGACAGTTCGGTCGATTACTTCCGGGTCAAGGCGTCGATCGACGCCGCCATTCAGGGAAGCGGCATTCCTTTCGTGTTGGTGCGACCCTCGGCCTTCATGGAGACTTGGGTCGACCTGTTGGCGACCGGGGTTCGCGAGAAAGGCGCCGTTCAGCTGTTCGGCGATGGGACTCGGGCGTCCAACTTCATCGCCCTGGACGACGTCACCTCGTTCGTCGTGGCCATTCTCGGCCGTGCCGAGGTGGTGAACGAGATCGTCGATGTGGGGGGACCCTCGACCCTGTCGTACGCCGCCCTGACCGATCTCCTCGAGCGGGCAGCCGGCAAGACGGTCACCCGCCGTCGGATTCCCCTGGCGGTGCTCCGATATGGCGCAGCTTTGGTTCGGCCTTTCAACGAACTGGCGGCGCGGTTCCTGTCAATCGGGTACTGGTCGGGCCGGGAAGATCACCGGCTCGACCACTGGCAAAAGGCCGCCGATCGGTTCGGGGTTGCCCCGATGACGGTCGAGACCTTCCTCGATCGCCCCTAGTTCTTGCCCGGACCGTACAGCACCATGCCAGGCCGGGCGCCGGTATGCTTGCCATGCTCCGTGACCACTTGGCCGTTCACCAGCACGTAGTCGATGCCGCTCGGATACTTCACCGGCTCGGCCCAGGTCGCCTCGTCCTGAATCTTGTCGTAGTCGAACACGACGACGTCGGCCCAATTGCCCTCTTTGAGCGAGCCGCGGTTGGCGAGCTTCATCCGAGTGGCCGGCCACGAGGTCATCTTCCGAATTGCCTCCGGTAGCGTCAAGAGCCCGTCCGTCCGGACGTATTGGGCGATGATTCGGGGATGGGTTCCGTACGCACGGGGGTGGGGGAGGCCGGTCCCATCGAGGGTGCCGGGATTGGCCGACGCGCCGGCGTCGCTGCCGATGCTGACCCAGGGGAACTTGAGGGCCATCTTGACGTCCTCTTCGCCCATCATGTGATAAATCGCGGTGACTCGGCCGCCGCCGGCCAGTACCAGATCCCAGGCGGCGTCGCGAGGGTCCTTTTTCTGTTCCTTCGCGATCACCGCCAGCGATTTCCCGACGTACTTCGCGTTCTCGGGGTTCCGGGCGTTGCCTAACACGATGCCGTCCCACCCGCCGGCCGCCTCGATGATGTTCCACCATCCCGGTGAGCCGGTCTTGGTCTCCTGCTTGAGCCGCTTCCGGATGGCGGGGTTGTTGAGCCGGGCCCGGAGTGAATCCTGGCCGCCTTCGAACGCCCACGAGGGAATCGTGGCCTCGAGCCCGGTGCCGCCGGCGGTGTAGGGGTACTGGTCGGCGGCCACATCGACGCCGCGCGCGCGGGCTGCCTCGATCAGATCGCCGGCGGCGCGCATCAACTTGCCCCAGCCCGGTTTGTAGGCCGCCTTCAAGTGGAAGATTTCGACCGGCACCTTGGCCTCTTCCCCAATCCGGATCGCCTCGGCGATCGACTCGACCAACTCCTTGCCTTCACCCCGGATGTGGCTCGCGTAGGTGCCGCCGTACGGCGCGATGGCCCGGGCGACTTCGATCAGCTCTTCGGTCGTGGCGTAGCTCGAGGGCGGATAGATCAAGGCCGTCGTCATGCCCATCGCGCCGGCCCGCATCGCGGTATCGACGATGGCGCGCATCCGGTCGAGTTCCTCGGCGGTCGGCTTCCGGGCGGACGGGCCGAGCACCACGCTTCGGGCCTGGGTCTCGCTGAAGTACGACCCGAAGTTCATGCTGATGCCCTGGCGCTCGAGCGTTTGGAAATACTCTGGGATCTTACTTGCCGCCACCGGGAAACCACCTTCGCCGCCGATCGACGTGGTCACGCCTTGCAGGACCTTGTTCTCCGCCAATCCGTTGCGGAGCAAGACGCCGCCCGACTGATCCATCATGTCGATCCATCCCGGCGTCACGTACCGCCCGGTGGCGTCCAGTTCCCGGGTGCCGGCCTCCGGAATTCGTCCGATCTTGGCGATCTTGCCGCCCCGGATCCCGATGTCGGCGGCGATCCAGGGGTTGCCCATCCCGTCGAGCACCCGTCCGTTCCGGATCACGATGTCGTAGCCCTGGGCGTGGCCCACCGTCGCGAGGGTCAGGAGGGTGAAGACGATCCGGGCGGTGCGGGAACCTGAGGTCATGCGAAACTCCGTCGTGAGATGTTATCGGGGAATCGGTTTGTCGAGCGAGTCCCAGCCGTACGCGGCCGCGACCCGGTCCTCGATCTCTTTGATCACGGCGCCGCCGTTGTCACCGTTGGTCATCACGACGACACCATAACCTTTGCGGACGTGCGCCACCAAATCGCACCGGAAGCCCCAGTTGCCACCGCTGTGCATGAAGTACCAGCCCTCGCCGCGCTTCTCGACCATGAAGCCGACCGCAAACGGTCCCATCCCGGTCGGCGCGATCATCTCGCGGGCGCTAGCCTGGGAGAGCACTTTGCCGGAGGGACCTTGGATCGCCCGCTGGGCTTCGATCGCGATTTTGGCCAAGTCGCTCGGGGTCGTCCACAAGCCGGCGGCGGCCTGTTCGGGGTAGACGTGCCACTTGGCTCCCATCGCCTTTCCGTCGCCGCCGTGGGCCCGGGCCGTCCGCTCAGCGATCGCCCCGGTCGGGGGCTGCTCGTAGGAACTTGCGGTCATCCCGAGCGGCTCAAGCACTTTCTGGCGCATCAACTCGGCAAACGGCTGTCCGGTCAGGTCGGTCAAGGCGAGTTGCATGATCTCAGTGCCGCCGCCGGAGTACTTCTGTCCGGTGAACGGCGGTCGGACGAAGCGCACGGCCCCGACGTTGGACGGCGATTCTCCGTTGAGAATCTGTGGGACCGTTGGCCGAGGAGCATCGGGCTCGTACCCGGGGAACCCGAACCCGTCATCGGACCCGGAGGTATGGCTCAGCAGCGAGCGCGGCGTGACCGGTTGGACCCGGGTCAGCTCGCTCTCGGGGACTTTCCAGGATTTGAGCAGCGAGTTGATGTTCTGGTCGAGCGACAAGCGGCCCTCTTGGGCGAGACGAACGGCGGCCATGGCCATGACCGGCTTGCTGATCGACGCGGCTTGAAAGGCGGTGGTCACCTCGACCGGCCGGTTGGCCGTCACGTCGGCCAGGCCGTACCCCTTGGCCCAGTGAATCTTGACATCCTTGATGACCGCGACGCTGACGCCCGGGACCTTGAACCGCGCCATGAGCTCGGGGATGGTCAGGCCATCGAAGCCCTGCCGGTTGGGAGACTGGGCGGCCTCGATCCGGGCGATGAACGGCGCCGAGTCGTCCTGCGCCACTGCAGGGGCGGGAAGAGCAAGGACTGAGGCGAGCAACAGCACCGCCCTGATCAATCGAGCCAGAGGCATTGGGAGTGGTCTCCTGGAGACGTGACGAAGGTCGGACGGAACTCGCATCGGAAGATACGGCGAGGGTCGAGCGACGGCGAGGGTCGGGTCTGGTCTAGTCTGGTGGATTCCAGGTGCAGGCCTACTGGCGAAAGCGCCCGGTTCGGCCTAACGTACGATGTCCCCGCCCCAAGGCTGTTGCATCAGATATCCGCCGTTCACCCCGGCCGGCCTGCTCTTCGCCGGCTCGCTCCTCGCGTGCGCCCCGCCGCCGCCGGCCCCCGCTCCGCCTGAGCTGGCTCCGGCGACCGGGGCCATCACCGATCATGTCATGGTGGTGTCGCTCGACGGGCTCCGCCCCGACGCCATTGCCAAGGCCGATGCCCCCACCCTCCAGCGGCTCATCACCGAGGGCACCGCTGCCTTGGTGGCTCAGACGATCCTGCCGAGCACGACGCTGCCGTCGCATACCTCGATGTTGACGGGGCTCGAGCCATCGAAGCATGGGGTCACTTGGAATTCGGCCGAGATCGACCCCTGGGGTACCGTCGAAGTCGAAACGGTGTTCGAGATTGTCCGCGCCCATGGCTTTCGGACCGCGGCCTTCGTTGCGAAATCGAAAATGCACTACCTCCTACGCAAGGGGTCGCTCGACTATACCTCGGGCCCCAGACGGTCGGCCGGGAATTGGAGGGCGGCGCGGATCGTGGCGGATCTCGAGCGGTATCTCGTCCAGCACCGCCCGAGCTTGGTGTTCGTCCACCTCGGCGAACCCGACTACGCCGGTCATGCGAGCGGATGGATGTCACCGGCCTACGATCGGGCCGTGGCCGAGGCGGACCTCGGTCTGGCCCGGATCTTGGCCGCCGCGGATCAGGCGTTCGGACCGGAGGGGTATACCCTGATCGTGACGGCGGATCACGGCGGCCACAATCGGGTCCACGGCACCGCCGACCCGGCCGACCTCGCGATTCCATGGATCGTCTGGGGCAGGGGCGTTCGGGCCGGGACCACCCTGGCGGACACGGTCCGAACGATGGACACCGCGGCGACCGTGCTCTGGCTCCTCGGTATCCCGGTGCCGAAGACTTGGAGCGGGGTTGCCCGCGTCGCCGCGTTCACGGCCGCCGCGAACGACAAAGCAGTCGCCGCGACTCGCCACTGATTGCGGATCCCGTGCGAATCGTTCTGATCAGCGATACCCATGGGCTCCATCACCACATGCCGCCGGTGCCCGATGGCGACATCGTCGTGCACGCCGGCGACTGCACCCGGCGCGGACTCGTTGACGAGACGACTGAATTCCTCGACTGGTTTGGTGGGCTTCCCCATCGACACAAACTGTTGATTGCCGGCAATCACGATTTTCTGTTCGAGCGGGACGCGGCGCGGGCCGAATCGCTGGTGCCGGCCGGCGTGACCTACCTTCGAGACTCGAAAGTCGTCGTCGGCGGGCTCACCTTCTGGGGCTCGCCGTGGCAACCCTGGTTCCACGATTGGGCGTTCAACCTCGAGCGGGGCGACGAGTTGGCCGCGAAATGGCGGCTGATCCCGGCGGATACCGATGTCCTCGTCACCCACGGCCCGCCGCAGGGGGTGCTCGATCAAACCAACAATCGCCCCCCGGAGCTGGTTGGGTGTGAAGCCCTGACGGCCCGGCTCGCCGACCTGCCGAGCGTTAGGCTCCATGTCTTCGGCCACATCCATGAGGCGTATGGCCAGCTGCGAAAGGGCGCCCGGGACTATGTCAACGCCTCGATCTGCGACGTCCGGTATCGGCCGGTGAACGCGCCGGTGGTCATGGAGCTCGACTGAGGCCGGGTCAAACCCCCTTGAGAGTTGCCTGACGAATAGCGGAGGAAAACCGGTCGACCACCGATGGAACGTCAGCGCTTCGGACACCGCGTTCCGGAGCGACATCGGATCGGTGCCGATCTGCTCGAACTTCCGGACGTCGTTGTCCTGCTCCGGCGGCGCGGCGTAGAGTGGCCAGACCTCTTGGATCCGGTCGCGCTTGGCATCGAGGAGGCCACGAGTAGGCGGAGGTACCTGGCGCCTGAGTTAAGCGGTCCCGCGAAGCGGCATCGGCTTGAACGAATTGTTGGCCACCGCTCATGGCTCTGCAGAGATCACGCTTTTAATCCACTCCTTGTAATGACCCAGGCGGACATTACAACTGATTTGTCCATACTGCCCGGGGCGAGTCCTGGTAGCGCCTTGAGGAGCTGTCCATGAAGTCAGCCCCGCCAACAGCCAATCCTCCTCAGCCTGGATGAGGATAGGCCCGCCGCTGTCACCACTTCCCGATCCGCCCTCAAGGGGAAGGGCTTCCGACGGCTTGTCGAACACGTAGCAAAACCAGCGGCCATGAGCGCTCGTGACTTTGTTATACGCACGGCGAAGCGCAGTGCGGTGGGAGTCGGTGAGGTCGTACCCAGTGACTCCGGAACCCGTAGCGCCTTTTCCAAAGATCTTGACGATCTGACCGAACTCGTCATCGCGTTGGTAGATCGCGACGGGAGCAACGTCAGTAACCGGTTGGGCCAATTTGAGAAGGGCGATGTCATCCGAGGAGGCGAGCAGCGCGGTGAACAGCGTCCAATCCCACGTGGCCAACGCGTGGTCAAGGAGTTCTTCTGGCGGCTTGGTGTATCCGGGGTGTACCACGAGGCGCTCGACATCCCGAGATGTCCCATTGAGCACGATGTGCTTGATCTCTGATTGCCACATGATTGCGTGGGCGGCAGTAATCACCCACTGCGGAGAAATCAGTACGCCATGCCCCTCGCCAGGCATGTCAACGAGAGCAGGAAAATCAGACGCCGGAACTCGATATTCTGAGTCATCAACGTCATCTCGAATGACGATCGCGCCGGCACTGGAGGACCCGACAAGCAGTGCGAGCAACAAGAGTCGAGCCATATGCGATTCCCTCAGGGTGCCTTCAAGGGGGCTAACGATTGTGGTTATGCCGCCGCTCACCGAACCCGGCCAGCCCAATCCCAGGGCCCGGCCTTCGTAGAACTGCCCGGCCTCGGTGAGCTCTTCCAGGGCCAGCGGATGGAAGCCAACCTTCATCCGGCGATGCGCCGCCGGGCGTTGGCGAACGCCTCGTCAGCGGGGATCGCCGCGACGGATCCCGAGACCAGCTCGGCAGCACGACGCTCAACTTCTTCCAGCCATTCCGGGTGAAGAGCCGCCTCGTCGTCGAGGCTCTCGAGGAGGACCCGGGCCAGATGGGCCCGGTCGGCCGGGGGAGGGCGGCGAAGCTGCGCGTCGAGGGTCTCGCGAGTCATCACGCCCTACCTGAAGGAGTCGAAGTTAAAGGTATCGGTTGTCGGAAGAACTGCGCAAACAGGGAGGGTCTGGGGCGGTCTGCTCCGCGGCCGTGATGAAGGCCTATCCTCCTCGCCAAGCTGGACGAGCGGGACTACCTCATTCGCGGGTGACCTCAAGTGTTACCCATGCTCCCGGACAACTCTGTTCCCTATGTACCCGGTTGCTCACGGGGCGGCCGACCCCAACGGCGAGGTCGACGGCGGAGATGGTAACACGCTAGCACGACGACGTCGGCGACAAGCACCTAGAAGAACAGGCCGTAGGGAAATCGCCGGACCAAGGCTCGCCGCGTCGCCTGGTGCGTCACTGGGAAGAGTAGCGGTGCCTTGGCCAGGAGCTCGACGACCACTCCAACCTCATCCTCGAATTCGCGCCCCAGGCCAACTCGCTGTGCGTCGTACCACACCCGGGCGGATTGAATCTCTGTCAGCGCCTGTGGCCGGAACGCGACCGCGAAGCTCAAGCCTCGCCCGCGAGGCGGCGGCGCGCCTCCGACCAGGGGATCGCCGACCCCGGATCGGCGAGGTGCTCTGCCAGCCGCCGGTCCAGTTCGGCCCGCTGCTCGTCTGTCAAAGCGAAGGCCGCGTCGGCCTCAGGGGAATCGGCCAAGCTATCCCAAATCGCCTCAACGAGATCCAGCCGGTCGGGAACGGGCAGCTTGAGGATGGCATCGAGGTAGGGGCTGGTCATGGGTTTAACACTGGCGAAATTGGCCAAAACAGGCAAGGGTCAGCGGCCAGGAGGCCCCCCGGCTCCCCGCGAGCGAGGCGCGGGTTGAGGCATAACGACTCGGCGTTCAGCGGCGGGCGCCGTTCGGAACCGAGCGGCCGCGCCGTCCGCCAATCAACATTGGGGCGCGGCCGCGACTTGTCACACGGAGCCTCGGGCGCCCGTCCGCTGCAACCGCCTGGTTAGGCGGCTGGCTCCTAGTAACGCTCCGGGCCTGCACGGGCCTTTGTTTCAAGACCGCCATTGCTGGCCACGTTGGAGCGGTGCGGTCAAAAGGTAAATCGGTAGATCAGTGCGTTCCCGCTTCCGCCGAAGGCGCTCTTGACCTTCGCAATGACGACCAGCATGGTGACCAGCCCGGTCCCAACCCCCACAGCGAGCGCCGCCGTCGCGGCAGGGTGTGGTCTCCTCGCCTCAACGCGCACGATGTCCTGAACGGCGACCGTCCCCGGTACCCTGTGTTTGATCGTGACCCCCAGCAACGCGCTCATCACCGCTTCGCCACCGGACTGCCGCTCGACCTGGCCAGCGATGGAATCACCACGCAGCCGGGCGCCGATCATCACCAGCGATTCCCCCGACGCGGTGGCCAGCCGAAGCCGCGGGGGCGGTACCTCCTCCAGCACTTGAGGCACCGGTGTCTGCACCTCCACCCAATGATTGCACCCCGCGAGCCCGAGGGTCACAATGAATCCAAGCGTTCTCATTACTCCTCCCGGAAGAGTTTCTCGACCAAAGGAAATGGGAGGCGATCAAGGGATTGTCAAGTGGTGCGTCTTCAAAGAAAAGTGACTCGGCATGACGTTCCTGGGTGACCTGGAGGGAGCACACTCCCACCTCTACACACAGCAGGTCTTGACCGACAACCACCAAACCCGGACGCCCAAAGGCGACCTGCCTGCCGGCCCCGCCGCTGAGCCGGTCCAATCGCCCCGGTCCATCTCGGACTTGTCCCGCTCCGTCCGGAAGTTTCCCACCGGACCTCAGGGCACGATCGGCAGGACGATCCGCGAGGGATACTCGGCCGAGCGGTGCACCGTGAGGCGGGGCGGCGACGCGAATACCAACGTCTCGAAGGTGCCCTGCTCCGCCCCCGTCAAGCTGATCCGAATCCGATGGCCGGCGCGAAACATCTTCGAGGTCGGTTGGAGGTCGAACACCAACTCGGCCGGACCGGTGCCGAGCGGGGCGGCGTCCGCCTGGTCGCTGCGATGATAGGGGAGCCCGAACCGGTCGTACGGCGCGGGATGCCGGGCCCGGTGGGACGCCCGCAGCCGCCCCTCGGTGACGTATTCGACCCGTCCCGCCGGCGACACCTCGGAGAGCACCCCGTGGATGTCCACGTCCGGCTGGTCGGCCGAGATCCAGACGTGGGCCACCGGATGGCCGGTCACCTCGACCGCCGCCGCGAGCGGCGCGCTGGTATAGGTCAACGCCTTGCGATCGTTGGCGGCGAGGTCCGGATAGTCGCTGACCGGCCCCGCCGCGCCGCCCGCGGTGGCGGTCCACCGATTGTTCGGGCCTAACGACGTCGTGAGATCGACCTGGTAGCGATCGGCGCCGGTCCCGGCCGTCGCCGCCAACGCTCCGTCGGCGGCGAAGAAATAGTCGGTGGCCCGCGCGGCGGGGAGCGGCCACACCTTGGTCGACCGCCATTCCTTGCCCGCCGGCGCATCGATGGTCCAGTAGTGAATCGGATCGTCGTTCATCACCCCGGTGTCGACGCCCTTGAGCCAGTAATCGAACCACCGGAGCGCCTCGGCCACCCGATCGACCCCGAACTGATCGGAATGGAACCACGGTCCGACCAGCAGCTTGCGGGGGCCGCCAATGTTCTGATAGGAGAGGAACGCCGAGGTGCTGAAGGCATCGTACCAGCCACCGACGTGGTAGATGGCGATCCCGGACCGGGCGATCGTGGCCGCCAAATCCGCAAAACTCCGTTGCCGGTACATCTCCTCCCCGCTCGGCGTCCGGCTGTCGCGGTAGGGCAGCGCCTGATAGACCCCGAAAATGTTGCGTCCCGCGAGGTGCTCGGCCTGGGCTGCGGCCACCAGATTGCCGGTGGTGTCTTCGTCGACCGGGGCCACCGGGCCACCGCCCATCGGCGCGCAGGGCAACCGCCGGCACTTGCTTCGGACGAACGGGCCGGGCAGCGACCGGGCGCTCCGCGCCACGATCGCTCGGAAGTCCGGCGGTAACGGACTGTAGATGTTGTGCCGCTGGGTCGACCCGCCCCAGTTGAACATCGCCCAATACTGGAAGATCCCGCCTGGGTGGAGGAAGTCGTAGAGATCGAAGTAGGCCATCTCCGGCATGATCGCCTTGAGGTGCGGTGGCGCCTGGCCGGCCGCGAACAACTGAGTGATGCCGAGGTAGGACAGCCCGAACATCCCGATCTTCCCGGTACTCCAGGGCTGGGCCGCGAGCCACTCGGTGATCTCGTAAGCATCGCCCGCCTCGGCGGGTTGGAAGATCCCGTCGACCACGCCGAACGACGCCCCGGTGCCGCGGACGTCGACCGCCGCGACCACATAGCCATGGCGGAGCACCTCGTCGATCCACGGGAGGTAATCCGGCATCGAGGCGAGTCGGGGACCGATGATGCTGCTTCGATAGTAGGGCGTCTGGGTCCACACCACCGGGAGCGGCGCGGTTTCGGTCCGCCCGGCGTTGGCCGGGCGGTAGAGATCGATCGCGATCCGGACCCCGTCGCGCATGGTCAGGTACTGCGAGCTGCGAGCCCATCCATCATAGGTCAGCCGGGAATAGCCGCGATAGCTCGCAAACTTGGATTCCTTCCGTGGGGCCGGCTGGGCGGCGACGCTCGTCGCCAACCCCACCAGCATTGCGCCGACGATCAGGGTTCGCATTCCGTCCTCGATTCTATGATGCTGCACCGCCAAACTCGATTCGCATTTTCAAAGAGAGGGTTCCGCCGCTGTTTGGATACTCAGCGAACGTTGTGAACCCGGCACTCTGGTACAACCGAACCGCGGCGTGGTTCCAATCGAACACCGACAGCGTAAGGCCGGGATAGCGGGTCTTGGCTAACTCGATCAACCCGTTGAGCAGCCGTCGTCCGACACCGGCCCCGCGAAATGCCTCGACCACCCCGAGCCCGAGCTCCGGCGTGTGCTCGTCGAAATAGCCGTACCCCGGGTCGTCCGCCGAGAATCGCCGGATCCAGATCGCGCCGGCCCGCTGATGCGTGTTGTCATCTATGGCCACCAGCGCCAGATCGTGAGGTCGTCCCCAGCCGGCGATGTACCGGGCCAGACCGGGATTGCTTTGGGCCGCTGCCGCGTCCGGCACGTAGGCGGCAGCGGCACACATGTCCCAAAGGAAGTCGAGATCATCCGCCGTCAACGGCCGAACTGAGAGTGGCATGCGCCCCCGGTGGTGCGGTATCCCGTCGCTCGTACAGTGTCACTATTGTAATACAATTATCGAGGCTATCTTATCGATCCATCCCGGATCGTGCAAGGAGAACGCCCTGTGACCGAGTCGGTCCTCGAACGGTTCGCCCGCTCGGTTCGCCGGGGTCCGGACCGCCGCGCCTTTTCCTTGGCTACCGGAGAGACGGTTTCGTACCAGGCGCTCGACGGCGCCTCGAATCGGACCGCCACCGCGCTGATCGGGCATGGAGTCGTTCCCGGAGACCGGGTCGCGATCTTGGCCGACATGTCGGCGGAGTACGTCGAGGCCTTCCTGGCGATCCTCAAGGCGGGGGGTTGCGCCGTCCCGCTCCCGACATTGATCGCACCGGACGCGCTCCGGTTGATGCTGGCCGAAGCCGATCCCAAAGTCATCTTCGTTTCCAACCGCTATCGAGACATCGTGCGCCACGGCCTCGGTTCCGAGCGTCCCACCGCCGGTCCGCTCCTGGTTGACTTCGACGCCGGGGATGAGACGGCGTCCTCGATGGCCGGGTTCCGTCAGACCGGGCAAGACCACGATCCCGCCGTGCCGACCGCGCCGGAGAGTCTCTTCAACATCATCTACAGTTCGGGAACCACGGGGCTACCCAAGGGTATCGTCCATACCCACGCCTTTCGGGCCCAGTATTCCGACGACGTCGAAAGCCTCGCCATCTTCGAGCCCGGGGCAATCTTCGTGACCGGTACGCCGCTCTATTCCAACGCGACCATCGGCCCGCTCTTCGCCATGCTCGGCCTCGGATGCGAAACGGTGGGGTTTGGCAAGTTCTCCGTCGATGCGTTCTTCGATCTCTGCGCGGTGCGGCACCCTCGCCACGCCCTGCTCGTGCCGGTGCAGATCGCCCGAATCGCGGACGATCCGCGGTCGGGGTCCGGTGCCCTGGGCTCCGGCATGACGTTCTACTCGGTCGGCTCGAAGCTCCCCCGCCGACGGAAGGAGCAAGTGCTCTACGAGTGGGGGGCGAAACTGGTCGAGAGCTACGGGATGACGGAGGGCGGGCCGGCCACGATTTTTCAGGCCGACCAAGCAACCCCCGCGGACAAACTCGACTCGGTCGGGAAGCCGGCCCACGGGTCGCTGATTCGGATCATCGACGAACAGGGGATTCCCCTTCCAGTCGGCGAACTGGGCGAAATCGTCGGGCGGTCGTCGACACAAATGACCGGGTACTACCGACGCCCCGAACTGACCGAGGCCCAACTGTGGCGGGACGAGGCCGGCCGCGAGTTCATTCGGAGCGGAGACATCGGGCGGTTCGACCAGGACGGGTACCTCTACATTCTCGATCGCAAGAAAGAGATGATCATCAGCGGCGGTTTCAACATCTACGCGTCCGACCTCGAGGCGGTCCTGATCCGCCATCCGGACGTGCTCGAAGCCGCCGTGATCGGGGTGCCGAACGAGGAGTGGGGCGAGACCCCCGTCGCGTTCGCCGTCCCCCGGCCCGGCCGGCTCCTCGACGCTCCGGAGCTGCTGACGTGGGCAAACGGGCAACTCGGCAAAGTCCAACGGATCTCGGCGCTCTACCTTCGCGCCGAGCTCCCGCGGGGCGGCATCGGGAAGGTCCTCAAGGTCCAACTCCGGTCCGAGGTGACCGGACCGTGAAAGAGACCGATCGCTACGTCCGGTACGTGCTGCTGCTCCTGGCCGCCATGTGTACCATGAACCTCGCCGATCGGCAGATTCTTTCGGTGCTCGTTCCCCTCATCAAGGCCGACCTCCAGCTTACCGACACCGAGGTCGGGGCGCTGTCAGGAACGGCCTTCGCGATCATCTACGCCACCGTGGGCATCCCGATCGCGCGGTGGGCCGACCGAGGGAACCGGGTCGCGATCGCGTCCTGGGGCTTGGCGCTGTGGAGCGGGATGACGGCGTTCTCGGGCCTGGTGGGGAGTTACCTCCAATTGCTCCTGGCCCGGATGGGTGTCGCCCTTGGCGAATCCGGCTCGACCCCGACGGCCCACTCGCTGATCTCGGATTATCTACCGCCGGCCCGTCGAGCAGCCGCGATCGCGGCGTACTCGCTGGGCATCCCGCTGGGCACCACCGTCGGCCTGCTGGTCGGCGGATGGGTCGGGCAATTCTATGGGTGGCGAACCGCCTTCTTTGTGCTCGGGTTACCGGGCCTTGCCCTCGCCCTGCTGCTCCGGCTCACCGTCCGAGAGCCGGCCCGAACCACTGACGATGGCCGGTTGGTCGGCACCACGCCCCAGCCGCCCTGGCGCGATGGCGTTCGTGCTCTGTTTGGGAACCGGGCGTTCCGCCACCTCGCGTTCGCGGGCGGACTCCTCTCGTTCCAAGCCAACGCCGGAGGGGCCTGGATTCCGTCGCTCCTCTTTCGGGACCACGGCATGAGCCTCGGCGAGGTCGGGACCGGGATCGCGATCGCCAGTCTGATTGCCGGCCTGGCCGGGGCCGGCCTCGGTGGCTGGCTCGGCACCACGGTCGGAGCTCGCGATCGACGCTGGCTGGCGTGGCTCCCGGGCGCGGCCATGGCGATTGGGGCGCCGTTCTGGATCCTCGGTCTCTACGCCGGGAACCCCTACCTGGCGCTGTTCGGATTTCTGGGGCCGGCCGTGGCCGAGAACGTCTATTTCGGGCCGGTCAACTCGTTGCTTCAGGGAATGGTGATGCCGGGGCTCCGGGCGTTCAGCTCCGCGGTGTTGCTCCTCTGTATCAATCTGATTGGCCTCGGTGGGGGTCCGCTGGTGGTGGGCTGGTTGAGCGACCGGCTCGGTGGATCGACCGTTCCGGGCTCGCTCCGGGTGGCGCTCCTCGTCGCTCCCGTCGTGTGCCTGTGGAGTGCCTTTCATTACTGGATGGCCGGACGGTGCATCGCAGCCGAAATGCGTTCGGCATCGTGAAAGAGGTTCGAATGACCGAGAAGACACCCTCCGAGGAGGCAGCCCTTCGGTACCTGGCCGAGGCCGAGGAACGAGCCCGGACGGTTCGGGGGGTTCCCGCCGGCCTCGAGCCGATCCCGATTCTCACCGCCGGTGTGGTCGGCGCCGGGACGATGGGAGGCGGCATCGCGATGAGCTTCGCCAACGCTGGGATCCCGGTCACTCTTACCGACCGAACCCCGGAGGACTTGGAGCGGGGCCTCGCCGTGATTCGGAAGAACTACGCCAACTCGCTCGCGAAGGGACGGCTCTCCCAAGCTGAGCACGATGCTCGCCTCGGCCGGATCCGCGCCCGCCCCGGGCTCGAGGATCTCCGCGACGTCGATGTGGTCGTCGAGGCGGTGTTCGAGTTGATGGAGGTCAAACTCGAGACCTTCGCCCGGCTCGACCGGATCGCGAAACCCGGCGCGGTGCTCGCCTCGAACACCTCGTTTCTCGATATCGACCAGATGGCCAGGGCAACGACCCGTCCCGGCCACGTGCTGGGACTCCACTTCTTCGCCCCCGCCCACGTGATGCGATTGCTCGAGATCGTCCGTGGCGCGGTTACCGAGCCGGTGGTGCTGGCGACCGCGATCGCGCTGGCCGGTCGCCTCGGCAAGGTGCCGGTCGTGGCCGGCAATTGCCACGGATTCATCGCCAACCGGATGGGGGCAGGCTACTGGGCCCAGGCCGGGGAGCTTCTGCTCGACGGCGCCGAGCCGGCTCAGGTGGACCGGGTCCTCCAGGCGTTCGGATTCGCGATGGGCCCCTTCGCGGTCGGCGACCTCTCCGGGTTGGACATCGGGTACCGGCCTCCGTCCGAGCGGGCCCGCGATCAGCCCCTGACGGCCATGGAGGCACTGGCCTACCGGTTGGTCGACAGCGGACGGCGCGGCCTCAAATCGGGGTCCGGGTTTTACGACTATGCCCCGGGAAGCCGGATCCCCGAGCCGTCCGCCGCGGTCTCGGCGATGGTGGCCGAAACCGCCCGGGAGTTCGGGATCACCCGCCGCGCCGTCACTGATGATGAGATCCTCGCGCGGTCCCTGATGGTGCTGGTGAACATCGGCTGCGACATTCTGGCCGAGGGATTTGCCGAACGGGCCTCCGACATCGACGTGGCCAACGTCCGCGGTTTCGGATTTCCGGCCGGGCGCGGCGGGCCGATGTATTGGGCTGAGCGGGAGGTCGGGCTCGCCGAGGTGCATCGACAGGTCGTTGGTCTCAAACAGCGGCACGGCGACCGGTGGTGGCGCCCATCGCCACTGTTGGCGCGGCTGGCCCAGGAACAACGCGGTTTCACTTCACTGGACTCGACCCCATGAAACTTTCCGGCACCGTCGCTATCGTCACCGG
Organism: Gemmatimonadota bacterium; assembly: GCA_031375485.1. GTDB lineage: Bacteria > Gemmatimonadota > Gemmatimonadetes > Gemmatimonadales > GWC2-71-9 > SHZU01. The sequence goes on from JANMHX010000123.1 coordinate 18,210, forward strand.
TTCAGGCCGAGGGATCGGTCGGGCCATTGCGCTGAAACTCGCTTCCGAAGGGGCCAAGGTCGTGGTCAACGACCTCGATACCGAGCCGGCGGAAGAAACCCTGGCCATGATTCGTGCCCGGGGCGGTGAAGGTGCGCTCTGCCTCGGCAACGTCACCGCCGCCGACTTCGGAACCCGGATCGTCGATACGGCGGTGACCCAATTCGGGCGCCTCGATATCCTGGTGAACAACGCCGGCTTCACGTGGGACAACGTGATCCAGAAAATGAGCGACGAGCAGTGGTATGCGGTCCTCGACTGCCACCTCACGGCTCCTTTCCGGATCATGCGCGCCGCGATCGAGTACTTCAAGACGGCGGCCAAAGCCGAAGCGGCCCTCGGACAAGCCGTCTACCGCAAAGTGGTCAACATTTCCTCGACGTCGGGAACGAACGGGAATCCCGGCCAGGCCAACTACTCAGCGGCCAAGGCCGGAATCATCGGGCTCACCAAGACGATGGCGCGGGAGTGGGGTCGCTACAAGGTGAATGTGAATGCGATTGCCTTCGGCTTGATCCGGACCCGCCTGACCGACGCCGTGGCCGACGGGAGCGCCACGGTCGAGATCGAAGGCCGCAAACTCCGGGTGGGGATTTCTCAGGAGTCGTTCGATCTGGCCGAGAAATTCATCCCGCTAGGCCGGGCCGGAACCCCGGAGGAAGCGGCCGGGGCGGTCTATTTGTTCTGCCTGCCCGAGTCGAACTACATCTCCGGCCAAGTCGTTGTCTGCGCCGGCGGATTCTAAGCGATACCCCTACTCTAAACGGAGCTGTCCATGGATGCCGTCATCGTTTCCACCGCTCGCACCCCCATCGGCAAGGCCTACACCGGCGCGCTCAATGACACCCACGGTGCCGGCTTGGGCGGCCATGCGATTCGGCACGCGGTGGAACGGGCCGGAATCGACCCGGCTGAAGTCGAGGATGTGATCCTCGGTGCGGCGCTCGTCGAGGGGGCCACCGGGGCGAACATCGCCAGGCAAGCGGCGATCAGGGCCGGGCTTCCGGTTTCGGTTTCGGCGGCCACGGTATGTCGCAACTGTTCGTCCGGGCTCCAGACCATTGCGATGGCCGCGCACGAGATCCTTCATGAAGGGGTTCCGATCGTGGTGGCGGGAGGACTCGATTCCGTCAGCTTGGTCCAGAACGAACACATGAATACCTATCGGTGGAAGGATGAGTGGATCGACGCCCAGATGCCCGATCTCTACATGCCGATGATCGACACCGCGGAAACCGTGAGCAAGCGGTATGGCATTACCCGAGACATGCAGGACGCCTACGCCCTCCAGAGCCAGCAGCGCCACGCCGCGGCCCAGCAAGCGGGACGGTTCGACCGGGAGATCGTCCCGATCTCCACCCGCAAAGTCCTCTTCGACCGGAAGACCAAACAGGTCAGCGGCACCGAGGACGTCACCCTGACCAAGGACGAAGGCGCTCGGCCGGAGACGACGATCGAGGGCCTCGGCGGGCTGAAGCCGGTGCGCGGCGAGGGGTTCTCGATTACCGCCGGCAATGCGAGCCAACTGTCCGACGGCGCCTCGGCCTGTGTCGTGATGAGTTCGAAGCTGGCCGAGCAGCGCGGCATCGAGCCGCTCGGGATCTATCGCGGCTTTGCGGTTGCGGGCTGCGAGCCCGACGAGATGGGCATTGGGCCGGTGTTCGCGGTGCCCCGCCTGCTCCAACGGGCCGGGATTCGGCAGAGCGACGTAGGCCTCTGGGAACTCAACGAGGCCTTCGCGGTCCAGGTCCTCTATTGCCGGGACCGGCTTGGGATCCCCAATGAGATCTTCAACGTCGACGGTGGGGCCATCTCGATCGGCCACCCGTACGGAATGAGCGGCGCCCGCCTCGCCGGCCACGCCTTGATCGAAGGCAAGCGCCGGGGTGTCAAGTACGTCGTCGTGACGATGTGCGTCGGCGGAGGCATGGGGGCGGCCGGGCTGTTCGAAGTCGTCTGATGCGGATCGTCACCGGTGGTCTGGCGACCGAGTCCACCTCGTTCTCGCCGTTCCGGACCACCCTCGGCGGCTTCGAAGAAGCGGGGCCGGCCGCAATGCAGTTTGGGGGGCTGGTCCGATCGGCCCTCGCCGTGTTCCGAAGCCGGGGTCTGGCCCGCGGAGACACCGTCATCGAGGGGTTCGGTGCCGGCGCGATGCCCGGGGGGCCGGTCACGAGGGCGGCCTACGCGACCCTCCGAGCCCGCCTGCTGGATTCCATCGCCGCGGCGCTGCCGGTGGACGCGGTGGTCCTCTTCCTCCACGGGGCCATGCTGGCGGAGGGAGAGGACGATCCTGAGGGTGACCTGCTGGACGCGATCCGCCGGCTCGTCGGCCCGGAAGCGACCATCGGCGCCGAGTTCGATCTCCATGCCAATCTCTCGGCCAGAATGGTGGAGCACTCCAACATCTTGGTTGCCTACAAGGAATGGCCGCACATCGACATTCTGGAGCGCGCCGCCGACGCCTTCGATCTGACCGTTGCGATCGCCGAGGGCACGATCCACCCAACGCCCGCCGTGTTCGATTGCCGGATGCTCGGACTGTTCCATACCATGGAGTCGCCCACGAAGGAGTTGGTCGACGACATCCGCGCCCGCGAAGGCCGGGACGGGATCCTCTCGATCTCGTTCGTCCACGGGTATCCGTTTGCGGATGTGGCGGATGCCGGCACCAAGATGTTGGTCTACGCCGATGGCAATCCGGCCCAAGCCGCGGCCGTCGCGGAAGAGTTGGGCCGGCGGGCCTTTGCACTGCGAGGACGAGCCCATCCACGTCACCTGAGTTTGGAGGAGGGGCTCGATCGGATCGCGGCGTCGACCCGCTTCCCGACCGTCGTCGCCGACATTTCCGACGCGCCGGCCGCGGGCGCTCCGGGCGATGCGACCTTTCTGATCCGCGGCTTGCTCGACCGCGGGATCCGCGATGTGGCCCTGGCCTATCTCTGGGATCCGGTGATGGTCGAGGTGGCGTTTGCCGCGGGCGAGGGGGCAACCATCGAACTCCGGGTCGGCGGCAAGATGGGGCCGACCTCGGGCCACCCGCTCGACCTCTCGGCCCGAGTGGTGACCACCCGACGGGCCGTTCGAGTGCCCGGCGTCGGCGGTGACACCGGAGTGGGCGACGTCGCGGTAATCGAGACGGCCGGGATCACGATCGTCCTCTCAAAGGACCGACCGGTCGCGATGAACAGCGGCCACTTCGACGCGGCGGGCATCGACCCGCGAAAACAAAGAACCCTGGTCGTGAAATCAGTCAACAATTTTCGGGCTGGATTCGAGGCGATCGCCGGGGAGTTCGTGTATATCGCGGGCCCGGGCGCCCTGACCACTGATCTCCTCCAGCATCCGTTCCGCCGGATCGGCCGGCCCCGGTGGCCGTTCGACCCGGAGCCGTTCGCCCCCGGATCGTAGACCGATCGGCCTCAGGGCCGGATTGGGGCCGGAATCAGTCGCAGGGTTCCGATTGCGGTTCGTTCGATCTCCTCCCGACTTCCTTCCATCGAGAAGTACTCGCCCCGAGCCCAGGGTCCGAGCTGATCGTCATAGAATCGAGACAGCGGGTTCCCCGACACGCCCGCCGCGAACGCGACGCGGTTGTTCGCCGGGTTCAACAGATCCTCGAGGCGGCGGGTCTGCGGTCCGCCGTACGCCAAGAACGGAGCCGGCCCGCGGGACCCTCCTGGGTTGATCGTCTCGGTGCCACCGGGAATCGGCACTCGCCGTTCGCCGAACCACCGGAGCCAGTTTACCCCAGAAAAGATCGGATGCCCGAACACGGCGTGATGAAACTCTCCCCACCGCCACCCATCCAGGTCGTCGCCGGCTACCGACCGGAGGTGCCCCACGGCCTTGGTCAGTGCCATGGCGGCGACCGCGTCGCAGGTCCGGGCCGATTCATCCGGCCCCATGCCGGCGCACCAGGCACTCCCATCCCGGAGCATCCGCGCCAAGACGTGCGGCGGTGCCGATGGGAGCGGGAGCCCCAGAGTAGCCCGCTTCGCGCCGATGATGAGATTGTCGAACTCGTAGAGCCACTGATGGAAAACTAGGGCGGCTTGGCTCTGAAGCCCGGTACTCCCATCCCAGGTCCGGAGCAGGTCGAGCGCTTGCGCTTCGTGCCGATCCCTGGGCGTGATGCGGAGAATCCCGTCGACGAACGCGAGGCCGGCAAGCGACTTGGTATCGAGCTGGATCGCCTGGAAGGTTTCGAGCGTGTGCTTTGGCTGAGCGGCGAGCAACTCCGACAGCCGGGTCGTCCGGTATGCGGCCGACCCGGATCGGGTGCAATGCTCGGCTCCGGTGACGAGGCGTCCGTTTGCATTGAAGACGATCCCGCACGGCGGGTCGCTCACGAATCCGGTGTCGCTCCCCTCGATCGGCGCCACCCGGTCACTGTCGGCGGACCAACCCGGTAGCGCCACCGAGCCGTCCCCGACCCGGCGCCGGGGCCGGGGAATGGCCTGGCGGATCGCGATCGCTCCGCTTCGGCTGGCCTGAATCAGGTTGTCGACGCCGAGATACCCGGTCATGGCGCGGGCCACCTCGGCGAGATCCCGGCTCAGGGTGATCTCGTGGTTGGCGACGATCATCGGTCCGTCCCCCGCGCCGCCGGTCGGCGTCAACCCCGCCGCGGCCAGGGCCAATCCCGGACCGAGTGCCTCGAGGGCGGCCTCTGCTTCCGGAACGTGGTCGGAGATGATCGGACCGTGGCGGGTCGACCGGACGACCAGGGCCGTCGTCGGTCCGCCCCGAACGGCAAGGCTTTCGACCGCCGAGTGGATCGGCACCCAGCCCTCCGGCGTCAGGTATTTCGTGCCGGTGCTGTCGAGCCGCTCCACGAAGATGTCGGCCTGATCGGCGACCGCGTGGGTCATGGCCCAGGTCAGGAATCCGTTCCGACCGACGAACCAGGCCACGGTCGGAATCACGAAACCCGCGAATTCGACCTCGGGGGTCGAGATCCGCGCCGGGGTGTAGGTCGTGGGAAGCACCAACTCCATGTGCGGATCGGCCGCGAAGAGCGCCCCGCCGGTGGCACTCCTGGCGGGAGCCGCCGCCCAGGCGTTCGACGCGACCGACAACCGGGGAAGGTGGATCGCCGGCCCGCTCTCCTCGAACGGCGGAGCCGGTTCGACGAGCGCGAACGCGGCCCGCAACGAGTCGGCCGGCACTTCGTCGTATCCTGCGAGCACGGCGTCCAGAACCCGGGCCGGCAGCCGGGCTGCCAGGCGGATCCGGAGGAGTTCGCGCTGCCAGCCGTCTCGCTCGAGCGCCGTTAGGTTCCCGATCCTCGCCATGTCCGTCACGGTCCACGGCGCCGGGCGAATCCCGAGATAGACGAACTCGGGCGGCAGCGCCCCGGTCCGCGTTTCAAGAAACGCGTTGATCCCCGAGGCGTATGCCTGCATTCGACGCTGGTCCAGCGGCGACAAGACGGCGAGGATCTGTTTCTCCGTCGTCGCCAGACCGATGATCCGGACGAAGCGATCGCCCGGGAGCGCGTCAGGGCCGAGCAACTCGGCAAGCCGACCCTGGGATTGGAGCCGGTAGAACTCGAGCATGAACAACCGATCCTGCCCATGCGCGAACCCCAGGGCGAACAGGGCATCGGCAAAGTTCCCCGCGAAGATGTGGGGAATCGCCCGGCTGTCCCGGACGATGTCGACCGGCCCAGTCAGCCCGCTGACCGTCACCGACCCGGAGTACCGGGGCAGCGAAGTCCGCAGCCAGAGCACTCCGGCCACCGGCAACCCGAGAACCGTGAGGAGCCCGAGGAGCCACACCCTTTTCGAGCTGGGTTTCATGGCTCGTTCCCGGGGCCCGTCACGAAGGCTCGGATGGCTTCAAGGGTGGCGTCGGGCGCGTCGTGGAACGCTACGTGACCACAGTCCGGAAGGCACACGACCTTCACGTTCTGATGGCGGGCTGCCTCAGAAATATCGGCGGCGTGCGCCGGGGTCGCGATCGGATCGTCGGTTCCGGTCAGCACCAAAATGGGCATCGACAATCGGCCTAACGGTTCGAGCAGGTCGAGGCTATGAAGCTCCCCGTATGGCGACATGTGAGCCTCGAGCAGCCGCCGGTTCACGATCATTCGCCGGTGAACGGCCCGGTCCCGGGGCCGCCGGTCGTAGAGGGGCATGCAGGTGCGCACGTACTCCGCCATGGCCTCGGGGCCGAACTCGGTGAAGAACCGCTCCGCCACCCGCCCGGCCTCGGGTCCGCCGAGCCGGCCGAGGGCCTCGACCGCCCGGTCGTAACGCGGCCGGGCCGTCGTGTTCATCAAGATCAGTCGGCTCAGCGAATCGGGGTACCGAATCGCGAACACCTGAGCGACCTGGCCGCCGAACGAATGGCCGAGCACGATCGGCGTGCCGAGGTCGAGGGCCTGCCGAAACGCTTCAAGATCGGCGGCCCACTGGTCCAAACCGAGAAGGTCGAAGCTGCCCTCCTCGCTCCGGCCGTTCCCACGGAGATCGAGATAGATCACTTGCGCGAAGGCGGCGAGGCGGGAGGCCCAGGGCTTGAAATAGCTGTGGTCCTGGCCCGGCCCCCCGTGCACCAGGACGATCGTGGGGCGCTCCGTCATCCGTGGCCCATCCACGACGAGGCCGGCCCCTTCGACGTCGAAGAACAGCTTGAGCCCGTTGATCTCGAGCCTCATCGGACGCCCCGCCGAGTCCTCACGGTATCGGTGACTGGGTTCCCGTGCTCGCCCATCGCTTCCACGACCGGACGAAGCCGATCGCCCGAGTTCCGCCAATGCGCCTCCAGCGCCGCCTCGGCCCGGTCGCCGGCGCCCGACGCGATAGCCCGGACGACGGCCGCGTGCTCGCGATAGCCGATCCGCATCCCCGCCACCAGACGATCGTAGTACATCGCGCGGTAGCGCCCGATTTGTGGTTGAATCGCCTCGAGGTGCTTGACGGCCCGGCTTCGACCGGAGCAGGCGAGGAGGAGGCGGTGAAACTCGGTGTCGGCCACGCCGGCTCGGTCGGGGTCCGGCGTGCGGCGGGTCACCGCCGCAAACATTTCACGGTTGTGACGATTGAGGTCGGCGGCCAACCGTTCCCGTTCCGGTTTCGGCAGGCCGGCGGCCCGGCGGGCCACGACCCCCTCGAGTGCGCCGACCAGGTCGAACAACTCGTCCATGTCGGCAATCGTGAGGGGGGAGACGACTCGTCGGCGGTAGCGGCCGAGGGAAACCGCCGCGACATACCCTTCTTGCTCGAGCCGCTGCAGCGCGGCCCGGAGGGTAATCCGGGTCACCCCGAATCGCACGGCCGCGCGAGTCTCGACGATCGGCATGCCCGGTGGCAGCCGGTTGGCGAGGATCAGGGCGCGGAGTTGGCGGTATGCGGCGGTGGCCCGATCGTCGGGCGGCACAGCGGCCTTGCTGGAAATAGTCGCTCCCTTGGCGCGTTGGGGACGGGCCCGCGTTTCCTAATTGTAATACAATGTGAAGGACATCAGGCGAGGGAACCCACCTTCGAACGGCCTCGAAGGTCACCGAGCATCGACGTCCTTTCGGGGTCCGCCTACCGTGACTCCTGCACGGCTCGCCAGCCCTGGGTGATGGCGGTGTTGGTGTCGGCCCCGGCGCCCGAATCCGAATTGGCGATCGTGATTCGTCCGAATGGTTGCCGGCCGATGACCCAGGGCTTCTCGGCCTCGGTTTTCCAGTCCGGCTCCCAGGTCAGCCCCGGTGAGTAGGCATAGCCGTGCGACCACCGGTTCACGGTGATGGCCCGAATGTCCCGGCCGGCGTCGAACCCCGCGCCTGACAGGGCTTGGTCGAGCTGGTCCCGAACATGATGCTCGAAGGTGGCGAACGGGGTTTCGAGGAGCCGGCGCCGTCCTTCGCGCCACTGTTCCGGTCCTGAGAACTTGCGGTCGTAGTGGACGTAGCACATATGGAGGATCATCGGATCGTCCGGGGTTTGGGAGCGCCGGTACGTTCCGATCGAGACCGGGTAGTCGAGCTCGACCTGCTTGTAGAAGTCGTTGGTGTAGTACACAAAATCCGTCCCCAACTGGGCAAAGGCCCGCCAGTTCGGCACCAACACCTTGGTATAGGTCAGCGGTACCTTGACCCCGTAGGCCAGCCCTTTCTTCTGAGCAGGAGGGAGTTCCGGACAGAGATACGGAATCGCCATGTTGTAGCAGGCCAGAATGCACTTGGCGGCCCGGACCGTGTGGGGCGTGTTGGCGGTCACGTAGGTGATGTCGACGTGCCGGCCGTCCGCCGTGTGTCCGACCTGGACCGCCGTGCTGTTGAGCCGAATCCTGACCGGAGCCCCTTTTCGATCGAGCTCGGCGTAGTTGGCATGGGTGGTGACGACATCTTCCATCGTTGACCCCGGCATGGCGGCGGGCACGAGGGACCGGACCAACAGCCGGGCCACCGACGCATTGCCGTCCGGGAAATGGAAGATGTACGGATCATCCCCCCGGGTGCCGGAGCGCGTCAGGGTGTGGTCGAGCCCCGGCATCCCGCCGTCGTAGTCATGGATCTTGGTCGACGGCACTTCATCGATCCCGACACACCAGAAGCTGATGCCCCACTTGCGATAGATCTCGATGACCTGCGGATCGACTTTGCAGTAGTCACGAAGAAACGCGCCGTACCCCACGTTGCTGAGCTTGGCGTGCTTCTCAGCCTGGGTCAACCCGGGCAGATAGTCCCGTTGCTCGGTCTGGATCCGGATGAAGTCTTTTCGGGCCTGGTCGTTGAGGGGGGCTTGGGCCGCGAACTCCTCCCACGGGATCTTCCCATAGCCGGTCACCAGCTTTTGCTGGCCGAAGGTGGCCTGGTCGAACACGATCGACTTGGTGAGGCCAAGGGACGAATAGAGCTTCTGGTCGAAATAGCGGTAGAACCGTTCGGTGTCGATCCCGATGTCCACCAGAAGCTGACGAGCCACCTTGCTGTACGCCGAGGGGGTGTCCATCGACTCGGTCCCTCCGTAGCCGATCCGGGTTTGCCCGTTGATCGTGAACTCGTTCCGCTTGGCGTGGCCGCCGAAGTCGTCGTGATTGTCGAGAATCAGGATCCGGGCGCCGGGTTTCTGCTGCCGGTAGAAATGCGCCGCGGCGAGTCCGCTGAGGCCGCCGCCAACGACGACGAGATCGTAGGTCTCCTCGGGTGCGGTCTTCGGCCAGGTCCGGCCGGTGACCCGGGCGTGCATGGTTTCCCAGGCGCCATCGTGGGTTCCGCGGAGGCCGGTCTTGGAAGGGGGATAGTACTCGGCGTCCTGGACGATTCCGCCCGAGATCCACCGGGCCCAGGGGGTCGTGAGCGAGGCGCCGATCGCGAACTGCGCCCCGTTCAGGAAATCGCGCCGCGTGATGTCGTCTGTCATGCTCTAAGGTATCACACCGTCCCCAAGCGAGGACAGCGCCGCGGTCCGGGACTCAGCCAAGGGGATGGCCCCATCTTGTCGTGGCGCAATCGGTTAGGCGTTCAGGATCGAATCGGCACGGAGGCTGCATTGACCGGCTCCAACTCCGCTCTCCGAGGCTCCAATGAAAACTATGACCCTGCTGTTCGGGCTCCTTGCCCTCGCCCCGTCCCTGAACGCTCAAGACCGCTCCACCGACGACAACTACCGATACTCGCTGCCGGACCGGAATCCCGATCGGGGGTATGAACGGCGCCCCCGGGACTTCCGGGCATCCTGCGGGTCCTGCGAGAGGGGCCGGTGCTCCGAGTTCGAATGGCGCGAGGCTCGCCGCTGCGAGGACCGGCGCCGAGACGTCGAGAAGAAAGAGGCCGAGTGGCGGGCCGAGGCGCGGAAACGGCGGATCGACTTTGAGAACGACATGACCAAGCGAGAGCGCGAATTCCGGCGCCGAGAACAGGAGCGCTTTGAGAAACACCAACGGGAGATGGCCCGTTACTGGGACCGGAACCATCGGTAGGACACTCTAGCCGAACTGACGATCGGGCCATACTATTCGGTATGGCCATATCGCGAATCAAGGGGACCTACTCGCTCGACGCCGAGACGGTCCGGGTGCTTAACTCTCTCGCCAAGCGGTGGGGTACCTCGAAGTCGGACGTCCTCCGGAGGGCGATTCGAGCCGCGGCCGGCGGCAGTCTCGAACCGCCCAGCGCCGCCGTGCTCGATCGGTTGCAGCGGCGGGTTGCCATCACGAATGCCGCGGCGGGGCGTTGGGCGGCAGCGGCCCGCGACGAGCGGCGCGCTCGGTGATCTTGGTCGACACCAGCTTCCTGATCCGGGCCCTGGTGAAGGGCACCGGCGAGGACCGGGCCCTGCGGCGTTGGCTCCGCGACGGTCAACAGCCGATCACCAGCGCCATCGCCTGGGCTGAGTTTCTCTGCGGGCCGCTCGAGCCGGAGGAGTTCGAACTCGCCGCCCTGATCGTCGTGGACCGAGTCGAGTTTGGGGCCGAAGATGCCGTGGCCGCCGCGGGCTTCTTCAACGCCACCGGCCGTCGCCGAGGAACGTTGATCGATTGCATGATCGCGGCGACCGCGGTCCGGTCCGGGGCCGCGCTGGCGACGGCCAACCCCGCCGACTTCAAACGGCTGGAACCCCTCGGACTCACTCTCGTTGAGTACTGATCGGGCTTCGCTAACGACCGAGCCGGATTTAGCTTTCCAGGCTGCAGGATTCGAATAGCCCAGAAAGGAACCAGGTCCGGATGAGCGCCTCCTACGAGGTCCAGGGCGGCATTGCCGTCATCACGTTAAACAACCCACCCGTCAACGGGCTCAGCATCGCCACCCGCTCGGCGGTTGCGGCCGGCATCGACCAAGCCGACGCCGACTCATCGGTCACCGCCGTCGTGATCACCGGGGCCGGCAAGGCGTTTTCCGGCGGGGCCGACATTCGGGAGTTCGGGACCCCGAAGGCCCTGGCCGAGCCGAATCTGAACAGCTTGCTTCGGTTGGTGGAGGGGTGCCGGAAGCCGGTCGTGGCGGCGATTCACTCGGTCGCCATGGGCGGGGGGCTCGAATTGGCGTTGGCCTGCAACTATCGGGTGTCTGCACCGGGGGCGAGCATCGCCCTGCCCGAGGTCAAGCTCGGCCTGCTGCCCGGGGCCGGTGGGACCCAGCGGCTGCCTCGGGTACTGGGGGTCGAAACCGCACTCAACCTGATCGTGAGCGGCGAGCCGGTGAAGAGTGAACTGCTGGCCAAGCTGCCGGGGCAGAAGCTGTTCGACCGGATCATCGACGGCGATCTGATGACCGGCGCCCTGGCCTTTGCCGCCGAGATGGGGGCCAAGCATGCGGGCGGGGCCCCTCTCCCCAAGGTGCGCGACCTGCCGGCCAAGCACCCGAACCCCGACGCCTACTTCCAGTTTGCCCGGAACACGGTCAAGGCCATGGCCAAGAACTTCCCGGCCCCCGCCAAGTGCGTTGACGCGGTCGAAGGGGCGGTCACGTTGCCGTTCGAGGCTGGCATGCAACGGGAACGGGAGCTGTTCCAGGCGCTGTACTTGACCCCGGAATCGGCCGCGCTCCGCCATGGGTTCTTCGCGGAGCGGGCCGCGAGCAAGATTCCCGATGTGCCCGAGGGCACCCCGGTCCGGACCATCGCCAAGGTCGGCATCATCGGCGCCGGCACCATGGGTGGCGGGATCTCGATGAACTTCCTGAACGCGGGCATTCCGGTCACCATCCTCGAGACCAGCCAGGAAGCGCTTGACCGCGGGCTGGGGGTCATTCGGAAGAATTACGAGGGCCAAGTCAAAAAGGGTAAACTCGATCCGGCCAAGTACGAGCAGCGGATGAGTCTCCTCACGCCGACGTTGAGCTACGACGAGCTCAAGAACGCCGATTTGATCATCGAAGCGGTGTTCGAGGACATGGGCGTCAAAGAAACGGTCTTTACGAAACTCGACCAGGTGGCCAAGCCGGGCGCCATCCTGGCCAGCAATACCTCGACGCTCGACATCAACAAGATCGCCTCGTTCACGAAGCGCCCCGCGGACGTGCTCGGCCTCCATTTCTTCAGTCCGGCCAATGTGATGAAGTTGCTCGAGGTGGTGCGCGGCGCGGCCACGGGCAAGGACGTGCTGGCCACGGTGATGGGCATGGCCAAGACGATCAAGAAAACCGCAGTGGTCGCGGGGGTCTGCGACGGCTTCATCGGCAACCGAATGGTGGAGCATTACTTCCGCCAGGCCGGGTTCCTGCTGGATGAGGGCGCCACGCCGTCGCAGGTCGACCGGGCGCTCGAGAAGTTCGGGTTTGCGATGGGCGTGTTCCGGATGAGTGACTTGGCCGGCAACGACATCGGCTGGGCGATCCGGAAGCGGCGCTACGTCGAGTATCCCAAGATGAAGTACAGCAAGATTGCGGATCTGGTCTGCGAAGCCGGCCGGTTCGGCCAGAAGACCGGGGCCGGCTGGTACGACTACAAACCGGGGCAACGGGACGCGATCCCGTCGCCGGTGGTCGACCAGATCATCGCTGACTACCGGAAGTCGAACGGGATCGTCCCCCGGAAGATCACCGACGAAGAGATCGTGCACCGGCTGGTCTATGCGTTGGTCAACGAAGCCGCTCGGCTGCTCGAAGAAGGCATCGCCAACAAGGCGAGCGATGTCGATATCGTCTACCTGACCGGCTATGGTTTTCCGATTCACCGGGGCGGACCGCTCTGCTACGCTGACAGCCAAGGCCTCTTCAATGTGGCCGAGACCATGAAGCGGTTTGCCCAAAATCCCAACGACGATGCCGCCTTCTGGCAACCGGCGCCGCTGCTCGCGAAGCTGGTGGCCGACGGCAAGAGCTTTACCTGAGAGGAATGACACTATGAGCCGCGCTGTGATTGTCTCGACCGCCCGTACTCCGCTCACCAAGAGCTGGAAGGGCGCGTTCAACATGACCCATGGAGCCACCCTCGGTGGCCACGTCGTCAAGGCCGCCCTCGACCGGGCCGGGATCGACCCGGGCCTGGTCGAGGATGTGCTGATGGGGTGCGCCAATCCGGAAGGGGCCACCGGGGTGAACATTGCCCGTCAGTGCGCGATCCGGGCCGGCTTACCGGTGTCGGTGGCGGGCATGACCATCAATCGGTTTTGCTCGAGCGGGCTCCAAACGATTGCCTTGGCTTCGCAGCGGATCATGGCCGGCGAGGGCGACGTTTATGTGGCCGGCGGCGTGGAGAGTATTTCCTGCGTCCAGCAGGAAGTGAACACTCACATGATTGCCGACAGCTGGATCGCCGAGCACAAGCCGGAGATTTATTGGCCGATGCTCCAGACGGCTGAGACGGTGGCCAAGCGGTACTCGGTCTCCAAGCAGCGTATGGACGAGTTTGGGGCCGCGAGCCAGCAGAAGGCCTGTGCCGCCCAAGACGCCGGCAAGTTCAAGGACGAGATCGCGCCGATCACCGTGACGGCCGGGGTGGCGGATCCGGTGAATGGCCTTCGGACGAAAGAGGTGACCTCGAGCGTCGACGAAGGGCTCCGGGCGGGCACGACGTACGACGGCATCAAGGATATTCGGACCGCCGTGCCGGGTGGCGTGGTCACGGCCGGCAACGCCAGCCAATTCAGCGACGGGGCGGGGGCTTGCGTCGTGACGAGTGAGAAGTTCGCCGAGCAGAACGGACTCAAGCCGTTAGGGCGTTTCCTGGGCTTTGCGGTAGCGGGGTGTGAGCCGGACGAGATGGGGATCGGGCCGGTGTTCGCGATTCCGAAGGTCTTGAAGCGCCTGGGCCTGACGGTCAACGATATCGACCTCTGGGAGTTGAATGAGGCGTTTGCGGTGCAGGTTCTCTATTGCGCCGACACCGTCGGGATTCCGATGGACCGGCTCAACGTCAACGGCGGGGCCATCGCGATGGGGCATCCCTATGGGATGAGCGGCCAGCGGCTCACCGGGCATGCCTTGATCGAGGGGAAGCGCCGGGGCGCCAAACGGGTTTGCGTCACCATGTGCATCGGGGGCGGGATGGGGGCGGCGGGGGTGTTCGAAGTCCTCTAGATCGCAACGCAGGGATCAAGATTCGGGTGGGTGTCCGTATGAGGCTCTAGTGACCTAACTCGCCCGGGCTGGGCGCGGTACCTTGGCCTAGTGACCATTGGATCCGGTTTGACCGAGTCTTTCCCTGCCGACCTGATTCGCCAACTCGGGGCCGCGGACGCGGACCACCGAGAATCGGCGTGGAAGCAATTGATCGACGGCCACTCGGACGTGCTGCTCCGGGTGGCCCGTTCGCTTGGCGGGGGTCACGATGTGGCGCTCGACCGGTTCACCTACATCCTCGAGCGTCTTCGGGAGGACGGGTTCCGCCGGGTCCGCGCCTACCGTCCCGACCGGGGCGCCTCGTTCCCAACCTGGCTCGCCGTCATCGGCCGGCGGCTCTGTCTCGATCATCACCGCCACCTGTTTGGCCGGGATCGCACCACCGATCCCAACAGCCCGGCCCGGATTCTTCGGGCGGCGCGGCGCCGCCTCATCCTCGGCCTGTTCGATCCGCTTGACCACCCGAAGGCTGCCTCGGTGGCCTCGGAGGCCCCGGTGGAAGACCGGACCGGCGACCTCCAGGCGATCCTCGATGGGTTGCCGCCTGAAGACCGGCTGCTGCTCCAACTCCGCTTCGAACAAGACCTGCCGGCCCCCCGCATCGCGGTGATCATGGGTCTGCCAACGGGATTTCATGTCTACCGTCGGCTCCGCACCGTGCTCGGCGGGCTGCGCCTCCAGCTCGAAGCCCTGGGAATCGACTCACCATGATCACCGCAAATTGGGCCTGGCTGTCCGTAGGAGAAAGATCATGACCATCGATCAACACCTCGAGCCGGATACCGTCGCGCTGATCCTCGACGGGCGGCTCGGCCGCGCCGAGCGCGCCGAGGTGACCCGCCATCTGGCCGATTGCCCGATCTGCCGGGCCGAGGTGGCGGAGGTCGATCGGGCCCTTCAGCGCGTGCCGGTGCGCCGGTGGCAGGCGGCCGGGTGGCTGGCGGCGGCCGCGGTGGTCCTGGCCGTCGCCATCCCCAGGTTGGTGCCCGGGTTCCGCCCAGACTCTCCGGATCTGGAGCGGGGCGCGCCGAGTGGTGGAATCGCTGCCCTTCCAGTCTATGCGCCCCTGGGCGACCCCAACCGACCGGACGGGCTGGTGTGGGGATCGGCGGGCCCCGGGACCAGCTACCAGATCACGGTGGTCGATCGGGTCGGATCGCTGCTCTGGCAATCGGAAACCGAGGATACCGTGGTCCGATTCCCCGCGGGGTTTCGGCTGCCGGCCCAGGGTCCGGTGTTCTGGTCGGTTGACGCGCTCCAGCGGGATGGATCGCTTCGGTCCACCGGCCCGATTGCGCTGATCGGGGCGCGATGAAGCGGCTCGGGTGGGGCTTCGTGGTCGCTTGCCTAACGGCCTGCGGCCAGGCATCGGAGCCGGTTGCCGGGAACCCGATGCCCTCATGGAGCCGGGACCGGCTGGCGGACGCCGAGCGGCGATATTGGAAGGCCGAATACCCGGCCGCGGCAACCGGATTTCGCGAGGTGCTCGGCGATGCCGAACTGGCCGCCGATTCGGTGGTGCAGGCCCGAGCGCTCACCTGGCTTTCCCTCACGGCGTACCGGCAGAGCGCTTACCACGATGCTGAAGAGCTTGGCAGGCGGTCGCTCGAGTTGAGCCGGCGTCTCGACGACGCCGTCGAGACCTTCCGGGCCGCCAACGCGTTAGGCTTGATTGCCCTCGATCAGGGGCGCCTGGCGGGCGCGGACTCCTTGTTTGGACTCGCGATCACGGCCGCTCGGCGGGCCCGCGATGCCGATGGCGTAGCGCGGGCCACCGGCAACCAGGCG
>JANMHX010000277.1:0-4265 GCA_031375485.1 Gemmatimonadota bacterium
TTCGATCCCCTCACCGCCCATACGATTGAGCCCCGCCGGCTTTCGCAGCCGGCGGGGCTCATGTCATGAGAACGGGCTACTGTTCGACGTGGCGGGTTCCGATGGCCCGAAGAGCGGTTTGGCGGTCGCCGTCGGAACTGATCTCTTCGGCGGCGGCCAGGTAGGCTCGCCGGAGGGCGTCGGTGCGGATCAGACCACGGTGGGCGGCTTGGACCAGGACGCTGGCGCGGTCGCCGTCGGAGTCGATCCGGCGGGCGCTCCGGAGCAGGGCCGCGGTCAGGGCGTTCGTGGGGTCTTTCAACTCGGTCACCTGGATCAGCACCGAGCTCTTGTCGCCGTCCGACTCGATCGCGTCGACTAGGCTCACCAACTCCTCCCGGGACCGGGGATCGACCTTGCCGGATTGGAGCGCGTGCGACAACAGTGAGGCGAGGTCGCCGTCGGATTCGATGCCGCGGGCGGCCTCGTAGAACTCGCTGGGCAGGGTGTTCGGGCTCGGGTAGGCATCGATCGTCGCGGCCAGGAGGCTGGTGCGGTCGCCGTCGGAGTCGATGGTGCGGGCCAAGCCGAGTATCATGCCTAACGTTGCGGCGGACGGGCGCTGGCGGACCAAGCGGGTCAACACCATGGTCTTGTCGCCGTCGGAGTCGATCTCGCGAACCGCGGCCAGGTACCCCGCCGAGACTCCCGGTTCGAGCAGGAGGCTCAACGGGATCGTGGCCAGCACGTTGGCCTGGTCGCCGTCGGATTCCATGATGGCGGTCTGGGCGAGGAGCTGGGTGACTTGGCCCGCCGTGACGCCGGGGGTCTGGAGCCCGACTTCGAGATAGCGGGCCTTCCCGCCGTCCGACTCGATCAGGCTGATTTCCCGGAGCAAGCCGTCGAAGCCCCGCGTCTTCCAGATCCGGGCGGCCCGGGCCTCGGCGTCGAATCCGGTCCGCCGGATGAACTCGAGCACCGCGATCGGGCGCCACCGGAGCGCGGCCGGATCGGCCTCGGACGGCTTTCCGTCGATCGTGTACCGGCGCTCGAGGGCGCCGTTCCGCTCCACCACCAAATACCGGCGCTCGGTGCGGCCTTGTTCGAAGGTGATCTCGAAGCGGCCACCCTTGGGGAGTGCGGCGACGTCGTCTTCGGCATCGGTAAACCGGGGCGTGCCCCGAGACCGAATGGCGACCGCGCAGTCGGTCCCGGTCCAGACGACCATCCGGTTGCCGTCGTCATCGGTGGCGCTTCCCTCGCCGGTAATCGAAATCGAGGAGGACAAGCGGTAGGTCTTTTCAGATCCCCGGCCGTCGGAGCGGCACCGATCCGGATCTTGGGCCGGCGCCGCGATCGTCACCGCCCTGGGCGGACGCGGGGCCACCGGGGCCTCGGCGGCGATGACGACGTCGTCGGGGGCGGGCGCCGAGTTGGTCTTCGAGGTCGCGGCCCCGATCGGGAGCAGCAGACTGAGGGCCCCGAATCCCGCGGCTGCCACCGTGCCGCGGTCGACTCCCTGGCGGCGGCGAATCGGGTCGAGCACGGCCAAGAGGCGGTCGCCGAGCTGCGAGCGGCGGGCCATGGCAAGCGCGGCCGCCGGCATCGGGTACTCCGGGCCGCTCTGGGCGGCCTCCAACAGGAGATCGGCGTACTCGGAGGGGAGCCCGCCGGCGTTGAGGACGGCGTCGTCGCAGGCTTGTTCCCGGGCCATCCGGGACGAGCGAGCGGCGATCCACACCAGCGGGTTGAACCAATGGATGGCGCAGGCCACGCGGCCCAGCAGATGGGTCAGGCAATCGAAGCGCGCCACGTGGGCGAGTTCGTGCACAACTACGTGCCGGCGGTGGATGGCCGGCCACTCGACGCCGGCCGTCGGCAGGAGAATGACGGGGCGGAAGGTGCCCCAGGTGCAGGGCGTCGACACCGTCTCGGACTCGAGGAACTTGAGCGGCCGGTGGAACGACCGATCGGCAAGCACCTCCTCGACGGTCTCGATCCACTCGGGTGACTCGAGCGGCATGGCGTCCCGCCGGAGGCGCCGGATCCCGACGACGCCGGCCATCAGCCAGGCGCCGACTCCGGCCGCGCCTAACGCCCAGATCCAGACGATTCGGTCCACCCAATTCGTTTCAGCGGGCTCCGGGGCGCTCGCGGCGAGCGTGGCGCCACCGGATGCACTGGGCGCGCTCGCCAGCGAGGCGATGGCGGCATCCCCTCCGATCGAGGGCGCTTCGGCTGGCGACGAGACCGTGATCGCGACGTCGGCCGCGTCGGTCACCAGGGCGAGGGCGTCCGAGGCGGCGGCTCGGTTCATTTCCGGCAGGGCTCGCCAGGCCGGAATCGCGAGCGGCACGAGCGGCAGCAGGAGCGTGGACGCGAGACCGGTGCTCCAGATCAGATGCCGGATGGCGGCCGAGGCCCGCCGGGCCGTCAGCGCAACGAGCGCGGTGAGGAGGAGCAACACGGCGGCCTTGGCCGCCATCAGAGCGATGGGGTTCAGGGACGACATCTCAGCGGCCCTCCTTCCGGGCGTCAGCGATCAGTTTGGCCAATCGGTCCAGTTCGGTTTTCGAGAGCGACCGGTCGTCGGCGTCGAGGAGCGCGGCCATGGCCTGGGACGTGGAGCCGTCGAAGAAGGTCCGGACGACTTGCTCCAAGGCGTTGGCGCTGGCCCGCTCTTTCGGGACCATGGGGACGAACACATAGCGCGGGCCATCCTGCTCGTGCCGCAGGTGTCCCTTGCCTTCGAGCACCCGAAGCAGGGCGCGGACCGTGGAGTAGCTCGGTGGATCGGGGATCTCGGCTTGGACCTCGAGGGCGGTGGCCCGTTTGAGGCGGTAGACGATATCCATGATCTGCCGCTCGCGGCGGCTCATCGATGGGGTGGAGGGGCGGGGCATGGGCCTCCTTACGGCGCTTTGGTGCTAAAGATTCAGCACTATGCTAAGAAACTAGCATCGCCGGCCACACCGCGCAAGCACTGAGGGCTGCCCGGTTAGAGGGCGCCCCCCCGGCGCCACCGGCCGATCGCATCGTGTTCTTCATCGAACATGGCCAAGACTTCGGCCGGCGCGACGGTGGCGACCCCGGCTTTGGCCACTTCGAGGCCGGCGGCGTAGTTGCCGAGATAGGCCGCTTCCGGCACCGAGGCGCCAGCGGCCAAGGCCGTCGCCACCCAGGCGGTCACGGTATCGCCGGCGCCCGAGACGTCGAACACCTCGCGGGCCCGGCTCGGCACCTGGCTCCGGGCGCCGTCATGGGTCACCAGGGTCATTCCTTCGCTGCCTAACGTTACCAGCAGGTTATCGACGCCGAGCCGCTCCCGGGCGCTGACCAACGAGTGGGGGTCGAGGGTGAAGTCGGCGCCGGCCCCCAAGGCGGCTTCGAGTTCGCGCCGGTTCGGTTTGAAGACCGTGGCGCCGCCGTACTCGAAGAAGTGCCGGAACTTGGGGTCGACCACCACCGGCATGCCGCGGCGGCGGGCGGCGGCGATCGCATCGCGGATCAGGGCGGGGACGAGGGCGCCCTTGTTGTAGTCCTCGAGCACCAGGGCATCGGCGGAGGCCATGGTGGCGTCGATGACCGCCCAGAGCCGGGCCAGATCATTCGACGCCAGCGGGGTGTCGCGCTCTTCGTCGATCCGGACCACTTGCTGGCCGCGGGCCATGACTCGGGTCTTCGTCGTGGTCGGACGATCGGCCACGGTCACCAGGTATCGGTCGTCGAGATGCTTGGCGGCGAGTTCGGTGCGGATCAGGGTGCCGTGCTCGTCGTCGCCGATGGCACCGGCCAGGAGGGCGGTGCCCCCGACCGCAGCGATGTTGGCGGCCACGTTGGCAGCTCCGCCTAACGCCGATCGCGAACTCCGGACCGTGACCACCGGCACCGGAGCCTCGGGCGAGAGCCGGTCGGTGTCGCCGATCAGGTAGCGGTCGAGCATGATGTCGCCGACGACCACGACCCGGCGGCCGCGCATCCGGTCGAGGAGGGTGGTCACCCGGTCGCGGGAGAGCGGCGCCAACGGTTGGGCGGTCATTGCAGGGCTTTCTGGGTTTGGAAACCGACGGTGGCTCTGAGGCGGGCTTCGAATCGGCTCCGGGTGGACGTATGGTGCCAGCCGCCTTCGCCGTGGAATTGGAACGAACCCACGCCGCCCGACGCTCTCGCGCCCACGCGCCAGGTCGATTCGACGGCTCCGAGAAAGAGGTCGGGCGTTGCCGTCAGAGCGGCGCCGAGCGGAAACGGATGGTCGAGCCGGCCCTCGCCCTGTTTGAACAGGGTGA
>JANMHX010000324.1:0-2078 GCA_031375485.1 Gemmatimonadota bacterium
CGGCCGGCTCCGCCTCCAGTCGTTTGCCGTGACCGAACCGACGGCGGGGACCGACACCACTAAAATCAAAACCTTCGCCGAACGCCGCGGCGATCGCTACATCGTCAACGGCCAGAAGGTCTGGATTTCCCGGGTCCAGCATTCCGACTTGATGCTGCTCCTGGCCCGGACCACGCCGCTCGAACGGGTGACCAAGCGGACCGAGGGTCTGTCGGTGTTCCTGGTCGATTTGAAGCAGGGCGGAAACGAGGGGCTCACCGTCCGCCCGATCGAGAACATGGTGAATCATGAGACCAACGAGCTGTTCTTCGAGAACTTCGAAATCCCGGCCGACAACCTGATCGGCCAAGAAGGGCGGGGGTTCAAATACATCCTCGACGGAATGAACGCCGAGCGGATTCTGATTGCCGCCGAGTGCGTGGGTGACGGGTACTGGTTCATCGACCGGGCTCGGACGTACGCCACGGAGCGGATCGTGTTCGACCGGCCGATCGGTCAAAATCAGGGTGTCCAGTTTCCGATTGCCCAGGCCTACGCCAACGTTCGGGCCGCGGATCTGATGCGGTACGAGGGGGCGCGGCTCTTCGATGCCGGGGAACCCTGCGGGGCCGAAGCCAATCTGGCCAAGTTGCTGGCCGCCGATGCCTCGTGGCAGGCCGCGAACGCCTGTCTCCAAACCTACGGCGGGTTCGGGTTCGCCACTGAGTATGACATCGAACGGAAGTTCCGGGAAACCCGCCTCTACCAAGTGGCCCCGATCTCCACCAACTTGATCCTCTCGTTCGTGGGTGAGCACGTGCTCGGCATGCCCCGCTCGTTTTGAGACCAACTATGACGACACCGCCGGACCGGTTGTCCCGCAGCATGCTGTACGTCCCGGCGTCCCGGCCGGACATGATCGAGAAGGCCGCCCGGAGCGCGGCCGATGCGATCTGCATCGACTTGGAAGATGCGGTAGCGCCGGAGCAGAAGGAGGCCAGTCGCGCCCACGTGGTCCGGGCGCTCACCACCCTCGACTTCGGGGCCCGAACCCGGCTGGTTCGGATCAACGGCCTCGACACGATGTATGCCTATCGTGATCTGGTCGACGTGGTCGAAGCCGCCGGCCAATCGATCGATGCCGTGATGCTGCCGAAGACCCGCGGACCCGACGACGTCCGGTTCGTCGACACCCTGCTGACCCAGATCGAGGCCCGGTCCGGGATCGGCCACCGGATCGGGATCGAAGCCCAGATCGAAACCGCCGGTGGTTTCCTCTGGCTTCGGGAAATCGCCGCGAGTTCCGAGCGGCTCGAATCGCTGATCTTCGGATCCGGTGACTATGCCGCCTCGATGCGGATGCCGCTCGCGAGCATCGGCGAGGCCGACGAGGATGACGCCGCCTATCCCGGCCACCGATGGCACGCCGTGATGCACGGGATCGTGGCGGCGGCCCGGGCCAACGGGCTCCGGGCCCTCGATGGGCCGTACGCCGATTTCAAGGACACTGCCGGCCTCGAGCGAGCCTGCCGGACGGCCCGCTCGCTCGGGTTCGACGGCAAGCAATGCATTCATCCCGCCCAGATCGCGGCGCTCAACGTCGCGTTCTCGCCGCTCCCCGCCGAGGTCGAGTGGGCCCGTTCCGTTGTGGCGGCCTATGAACAGGCCACCGCCGAGGGCCGGGGAGCGCTGGCGGTCGGCGGGAAGATGATCGACGCGGCCAACATCCGGATGGCGATGACGACCCTCCGGCGGGCCGACCTGATCAAGGCCGCGAACCCGGAGGCCACGTCATGAGTGAGGCTCGGTCCTACGAGGACTTCGAGGTCGGGCTGGTCGTTCGGCACGCCATTGGCCGGACCGTCACCAGCACCGACAATGCCTGGTTTACGCTCCTCACCAACAACAGCAATCCGATCCACTTCGATCGCCATTACGCGGCCCAGACCGAGTTCGGCCAGCCGCTCGTCAACTCGACGTTTACGCTGGCGCTCGTGGTGGGCCTCACCGTGTCGGACATCTCCCAGAACGCGGTCAATCTGGGCTGGCAGGATATTCGGATGCCGGCCCCGGTCTTCGAGGGCGACACGATCTATGCC
>JANMHX010000339.1:0-43895 GCA_031375485.1 Gemmatimonadota bacterium
CGCGATCGTCGCTCCGTCGATGTCGGCCCGATCGCACCACAACACGATGGGCAGATCGGGCCGGCGGCTCCGGATCCGGGCGACGGCGGGGGTCGCCGGTTCACCGCCACGGTCGGTGAGGTCGACGATCACCGCCAAGGCTTCGCGGGCCGAGGCGCGGATCATCAGGTCGTCGAGGTCATCGCACCAGACGATATCGCCGAAGGCTTTACACGCCTCGGCAAATCGGGGCCGCAGTTCGACGCGTCCGAGTTGAACCAAAATGTGATGCATGGTCGCCAGGCCCCGGGCGTCGAGCGCCCGGGGTCCGGGACTCGCCCCGCGGGCGGCGGCGGTGGCCTTCGCCGGAACGGTATACCAGGCCGCGGCCGAGCCGACGGTCATCGCCCGCCGCCTCGGTGAGATGCAGTTGTCCGCAGCCCGCGAGCGCCCCGTTCCATGCGTGGTTCCTCCACCGCCTCGTACCCGGGCAATTTGCCCCTGATCGCACCCCGGGCCCGTCCGGCCGGGGCGGCCCCGAACCTCGGGACCTGCAACGGGATGGCCCCCGGCAACGGGGCACCCTACGCCTCACGTGGAGGCAAGGGGTACGCCACCGCCGGACGGACCAATTGGGGAGGAGAGGTGCACGGAGTTGCGTGATCGAACTTCGGTCGGGGCCGAAGGGCGCCGACCCAAATCGTTAGGTGAGCGTTTCCACCCCGTCTTTGGTGACCCGATGACTTACCAGCGGCGTTTGGTCGGCGATCCCAAAGTTGAAGGCCTTCCGAACCGCCTCGACGGCAGATCGGCCGGCCGCTTCGGTCCGGGCATGAACGGTTGCGAGGATCTGGCCGGAGCGAACCACCGTCCCCGGCTTCGCCAAGACGCACACGCCAACGGCGGGGTCGATCACGTCGTCGGTTCGCGATCGGCCGCCGCCAAGAGTGACGACGACATGCCCAATGGCTCTCGGTTCGACGGTTCCGACTACCCCGTCCGCCTCGGCGACGACGTCCAGCACCACCGGCGCGACGGGGAGCCGGGCCGGCTCGTCGATGACCCGGCGATCCCCGCCCTGCGCTTCGATCAGCTGTCCGAACCGTTCCAACGCGGCCCCGCTCGCCACCAGGGCTTGGAGGCGGGCCCGGGCCATGCCCCGGTCGCTCTCGATGCCCGCCGCGACGGCCATTTCGGCTCCCAGGGCAAAAGTCACCTCCATCAGATCGGGGGGACCACCGCCCGACAACCCCTGAATCGACTCCACCACTTCGAGGGCATTGCCACACGCCACGCCGAGCGGACGGTCCATGGCGGTCAGCAGCCCGATCGTCCGGCAGCCGGCGGCCTCGCCGAGTTCGATCATGGTGCGGGCGAGCACTTGGGAGTCGGCCGGATTGCGGATGAACGCCCCGCTCCCGGTCTTGATATCGAGCACCAGACCGGTGAGCGACTCCGCCAACTTCTTCGACATGATACTCGCGGCAATCAGCGGAATCGACTCGACGGTCCCCGTCACGTCCCGGAGCGCGTACAGCTTGCGATCGGCGGGCACCAACTGCGGCGTCTGGCCCACCATCGCCACCCCGATCCGTTCGATCTGGTGCCGGGCTTCGACCAGACTGAGCCCGGTCCGAAATCCGGGGATCGATTCCAATTTGTCGAGGGTCCCGCCGGTATGGCCGAGTCCGCGACCGGAGATCATCGGGATCGCCACGTCGAGGCAGGCGAGCATCGGCGCGAGGAGCAATGAAGTCTTGTCGCCGACGCCGCCGATCGAGTGCTTGTCGACCCGAGGCCGGCCCAGATCCCCGAGGTGAAATTGCTCGCCGGATTCCCGCATCGCTTGGGTCAAGGCCACCAATTCGTCGGGGGCAAGCCCTCGGAACAGGATGGCCATGGCGAGGGCTGCCATCTGGTAGTCCGGAATCCGATCGGCGACATAGCCGGCGATCAGGGCCTGCCACTCACCCGGCGTGAGCGCCCCCCCGTCGCGTTTTCGTTCAATCAGCCGTGGTACCATCAGGTCGGTCGCACTCATATCATTCCCCCATGCGCATTGGAATCCTCGCCACGGTTGGACTCATGTTCGGGGCCCCGCTCTCGGCCCAAGGGGAGCCCGCCCGGTTGGCCGAAGCCCGGGAAGCGGCGGCCCGACGTCCGCATGAGGCCCTGCGATTGTTGCAAGAGATTCTGGCGCAGGACTCCCTCCACTTCGAGGCCAATTGGCGAAGCGCGGTGGCCTGGGTCGACATCGGCCAAGAAACGCCGGATTCGATCCGAAGCCCCGCTCGCGACTCGGCCTACCTTGCCGCCGAGCGGTTTGCCCGGCGGGCCGTGACGATTGACGAGGCCAGGCCGGAGGGGCATTTCGTCCTGGCGATGGCCCTGGGCCGGGTGGCGCTGACCCGGAGCAAAAAGGACCGGGTGCGGTACGCGATCGGGATCTACGAGGCCGCGACCCGGACCTTGGCGATCGACCCCAACCATGACGGCGCCCATCACATTTTGGGCCTCTGGCATGCCGAAGCGATGCGGACCTCGGGATTCAACCGGTTCATGGCCAAGAACTTGTTAGGCGGGAAAATCCTGAGCAAAGCCAACTGGGCATCGGCCATCGACCACCTGGAAACAGCGGTCCGGATCGACCCGACCAGGATTTTCCACCGGCTGGACCTTGCCGCGATCTACCTCGACCGCAAACGGTGGTCCGACGCCCGGCGCGAGCTCGACCGGATCGTCGAACTCCCGGATCGGGTGAGTCTCGACCCCCACTATCGGTCCGAGGCCGCCCGGCTGCTCCGGGAACTGCCCTAGGACCGGTGGCGCCGAATCTCCCGCCGGACCCGGCCGTCGAGCTCGTCGAACTCTTCGCCGACCCGTTCTCCCGCGTCGGCCAAACGGCGACGAAGTTGCCGCCGGGTTTCGCGGCCTGGCGCAGGAGCGAACAGGAGCGCCACCGCGGCGCCGACCACCGCGCCGACCAGGAGGCCCAGGCCGAAGCCGGAGCGGGGGGATCGGGTCTCTTCCGGTTGCTCTGGAGTGTCCATACGGGGAGAAGCTAGCGGCCCGGCCAGCCGGGTTCAACCAAGTTTGCTAATTTAGGGTCATGAACCCAGCCCGGTTTCCCGCCACCGACCCCAATCGGCTCCAGACCCGGATCGACGAACTCGAGGTCGAACGTCGTCGCCTGCTGATCGTCATCGAGCTGCTTCGCGAGTTGGCCGGCTCGCTCAACTATCGGGACATCGTGCAATCGGTGGCCCGCCGGGTCGGGTACGCCCTCGAACTCGATCGCTGCTCGGTGTTCTTGACCGAAAAGGGCGGAGGCGACGTCCATCTGGTGGCGAGTTATGAAGACCCCTCGCTTCGGAGCCAGAAGGTCAACCTCGCCGACTACCCCGAATTGAAGCGGGCCATCGACACCGGCGAGATCGTCAGCATTCCCGATGTGATCCATGAGCCCGCCCTCGAATCGGTCCAAGACGCATTGGCCACCCGGCGGGTCCAGTCGATTACCGTGGTGCCGATCGCGTGGCGGAAGGTCACCATCGGCGCCATTTTCTTAAGGACCGACCGGACTCGGCCGTTGCTGACCGCGTCGGACATTCAATGGGCCCGCCTGGTGGCCGACGTCACGGCCCGGGCCCTCCGGACCGCCCACCGGTTCGAGCGGCTCCAGGCCAAGCAGCGCGGCAGCGCCTCCGCGCTTGAAAAAGACCGGGAGCGCGCCGCGTTGATCGCGTTTCTGAAGGGGCTGCTGGCCACTTTTTCCGCTCAGGATGCCGCGGCGGCCGAGGAACTGGTGCCCCGCGCCAGCCAGGCCGAGCTCGACCGGTTGGCCGGGGTGGCCCTCGCGGTCCTCAGGCGCGAATCCCGGTCATGACCCGGCCGGCCACCGACGCCGCCCGGCGGGTTCTGGAGCTTCGGGCGGCTATCAACCAAGCCAACCGCCAATACCACGTCGAGGATGCGCCGGACATCTCCGACGCCGAATACGACCTGTTGTTCCGCGAGCTCCAGAGCCTCGAAGCCGCGCACCCCAAGCTGCTGACCCCCGACAGCCCAACCCAGCGAGTGGGCGGCGAGCCCGCGTCGGCCCTGACCAAGCACCCCCACCTCCGGCCGATGTTGTCGCTGGCCAATTCGTTTTCGCCGGAGGAGTTGGCGGCCTGGGAGGAGCGGAATGCCCGGATCAACCCGGATGTCCGCCAGTCGGGCTATGCCGCCGAGGTCAAAATCGACGGCGCCGCCATCAACCTGACCTATCGAGACGGACGTCTGGTCGTCGGCGCGACGCGCGGGAACGGGGTCATCGGCGAGGACGTCACCGCCAACCTGAAGACGATCGGGGACATCCCCTTGGTCCTCGCGGCGGCCGACGTCCCGGCCTTGGTCGAGATTCGGGGCGAGGTCTATTTCCCGCTCACGTCGTTTCGGAAACTCAACGCCCGTCGCGAGGCGCTGGGTGAGCCCCCGTTCGCCAATCCCCGAAATGCCGCGGCCGGAAGCCTCCGGCAACTCGATGCCCGGATTACCCGGTCCCGCCGCCTCAGGATGTTCGCCTTTCATGTCGAGGTCATCGAAGGCGCGCTCTCGGCCAGTTCCCATCATGAAGTGCTGGCCACGTTGGCCCGATGGGGATTTCCGGTGGAGCCGCACCGCCGGCTCTTCGAGAATCTGGCGGCGGTGCAAGCGGCGATCCCGGAATACGAGGCGCTGCTGCCGACCCTCCCATTCGAGGCGGACGGGGTCGTCATCAAGGTCGATCGGCGCGACCTCCAAGAAGACCTTGGCGTGGTCGGAGGCCGGGAGCCGCGCTGGGCCATTGCCCGGAAGTTCGCGCCTGAGGTGGCGGTTACGCGGCTGGAGGAGATCCGGATCAACGTGGGCCGGACCGGCGCGCTCAATCCCTACGCGGTGCTTACCCCGGTCGAAGTCGGCGGGGTGACGGTGTCCAGCGCCACGCTGCATAACGAAGACCTGATTGCCCAGAAAGACATCCGGATCGGCGACTGGGTCGAGATCATGCGGGCCGGTGAGGTGATTCCCCAAGTCATCGGACCGGTTCGAGAGCGGCGGAACGGCCACGAGCGTCCGTTCGTGCCGCCGGCGGTGTGCCCGGCCTGCGGAACCACGGCGGTCCGGCCGCCGGACGAAGCGATGCGATTTTGCCCGAACGTCGCCTGCCCCGGCCGGGTCTTCGAAGCGATCGTGCACTTCGCCTCCCGGGAGGCCATGGATATCCGGGGCTTGGGCGCGGAACGGATTCGCCAACTGCTCGACGCCGGGCTGATCGCGGACGTCAGCGACCTCTATGGGCTGTCGGTGCCGCCGCTGATCGAACTGGACCGGTTCGCCGATCAATCCGCCACGCTGCTGGTCCGCTCGATCGCCGAGTCGGGCACCCGGCCGTTGTCCCAACTGTTGTTCGGGCTCGGCATCCGGCACGTCGGGAAGAACATCGCTCAGGTGCTGGCCCGCCGGTTCGGTGACTTGACGGCGTTGGCCGACGCCGAACTCGACACCATCGCCGAGGTACCCGGCATCGGACCGACGATTGCGGCGGCGGTGTTCGAGTTCTTCCGGACCCCGGCCAACCGGGCGCTGCTCGAGCGGCTGGCGAAGGCCGGGCTCAACTTCACGGAGCCTAACGCCGGGCCGGTGGGCGGGGCGCTCGCCGGGAAGAGCTACGTGCTGACCGGCACCCTGGCGACCCTCTCCCGGGCCGAGGCGACGACGTTGATCGAGGCCGCGGGGGGCCGGGTGGGCGGCACGGTCACCAAGAAGACCGACACCGTCGTCGCGGGCGCGGAGGCCGGTGGCAAGCTCGACCGGGCCCGGGCCCTCGGCGTCGAAGTCATCGAGGAAGCCGAACTCTTGCGCCGGGTTGGCCGGGAAGCCTAGCTTGGATTCATGGTCTCCACCGCCACCCACCCTCGTCTCGCCATCGGCCGCGCCGCGATCGACCAATTGCGGGTCGTTCTCGAACGCGAAGTCCCCGCCCAGGCTGCCGGCCTGCTTCGGGAAATCGGATTCTCCGCCGGGGCCAGCGGTTACGACGGGTTCGTGGGGTCGATCGCGGACCGGTACGGGGTGGAGACGCCCCAGGCCCTCGATGCCCGGTATCTTGGTGAGGCGCTGGCCGGCTTTTTTCGCGAAGAAGGTTGGGGCTCGGTTGCGGTCGAGACCCTGGCGCCCGGGCTCTTCTGCCTCGACAGCGGCGATTGGGCGGAGGCCGAACCTCGCGGCGCGGGGGTCCCATCGTGCCACTTCACCTGTGGCCTGCTCTCCGACTTCTTCACCCGGCTGGGCGGCTATCCCGCAGCGGTGATGGAAGTCGAGTGCCGGAGCCGGGGCGAGGCCCGGTGCCGGTTTCTCGTGGGTAGCCCTGACCTTTTGACGTGGCTGTACGAAGGCATGGTCTCCGGCAAGACCTACGACGCGCTCATCGCAGAACTCAAGCAGTAACCTACCGGAGCGTCACCCCGACACCGTCGAGTACCAGTGACGGGACCCGGACGGCCCCGAGCCATTCGGCGTCCGCCCCGATGGCCGCCACCCGTTGCAGCAACCGCCCGACATCCCCGGCGAGCACCGCCCGTTCGATCCGGCCGACGATCCGGCCACCGACGATCCGATAGCACCACGGTACCGCCACCCGGAACACCCCCCGCACCGGATTCGGCGCCGGACCGACTTCCATCTCGGACACCAACAGCCCGTCACCAACCACCCGGGCCAGGTCGGTCACCCCGGGCTCGGAGACTTCAAGCACCAGATTCGAGTACTGGGCCACCGGCGGCCGAAACCCTCGCCGAAGGCCGTGACCGGTGGCCGGGAGCCGGAGGCGCGAGGCGGTCCGGAGGTCGAGAAGCCCGGCCACCGGTTGGCCATCGCGGATCAGGGTTCGGCGTTGGGTCGGTATCCCATCGTCGCAGACCGGCCGGCTCCCGGGGCGATTGTCGGCCAGGGGATCGTCGACGAGCGAGAGCCGCGGGTCGATGGTCGCGCGGCGGCCGCGGTCCCCGGCTTGCCATCCGTTGGCATGCCGCACCAACAGGGGCGCGAGGAGGCCACGGACCGCCCGGGGCTTGAACCAAACCCGCGCCGACGCAGGCAACTCATCCAGATCGAGCGGCTCCGGATCAAAGCGCGCTTCGACTTCAGCCACGAGGGATTCGAGGGCCGAGCCGTCCGGGGGCGGAACGCTCGCCACATGGAGATGGCAGGGGCCCGGTCCTCCAGCGACCGAGACACCGAGACCGACCACGGTCACGTCGTACGACGCCAACACCCCCCGGCTGCTCCCGACGTCGACGGTTCCCACCGACCGTTCGGCCCAGGTTTCGACCCGGCGGTCGAGGCGCCGGAGCCGGTCAGCCACGGACCCGGCGAGGTCGAGCAGGTCGGGCACCGTGAGCGCGGCCGCGGCCGGCGACCGGGTGATGACCGACGGGAGGGCGGCGGGCGCCGGAAAAAACATCTCGGCGGGGTCGCTCGCGGCGGCCGACCGGAGCGCGCTCTCCGCCACGGCGCCGACCGAGGCGGTGTCGCCGCCGGCCCATCCGAGTCGGCCATTGGCGAAGGCCCGGATCTGGACGGCGTCGCTCTGGTCGATCGAGATCGTGGCGTCCCGATTCGCCGAGAGGCCCACGCTGATCGTCTCGTCGCGAGTCCGCACCAAGTCGGCCTGCGACGCCCGCGACCGAAGGTCGGCGAGCACTCCGGCGATCATGTGTAGAGGGCGCCGATGTCGAGATCGACGAAGCGGGTGTGGGGCGCCCCGGTGGTGATCGGCCGAAGCGGGCCAGCGTCGTGGAGGGCCGCGGCGCTCGGATCCCAGGCAAAGTCGCCGCCGACCTGGTCGAGGCGGCCGTACAGGGTGAAGAGGTCGGCGGTGATCGGGGCGCACTTGACCGACTCCGCCAAGACGCCGTTGCGAATCATCCGGGTCGAGGCGGGCGTCAGCGTCACCTGATGTCCTTCGAGCGCCACGCCGAGCACATCGGACACGTAGATCCCGAGCGAAACCTCACTGATGACGGAGGCGGCGTTGCCCTGCCCCTTGGCCACATAACTGTTGGTCGGGCGGGCGGCTGGAATGGACCGAAGGGACGTGGCCAAGGCATGTCCGGTGGGCCCGACCGCGGCGCGGGCGGCGGTTTCCCGGGTGTGGAGGTGGGCCACGACCACCCCGTTTTGCACCAAATGGGTGTGATTGACCGGCGTTCCCTCATCGTCGAGCGCGAGACTGGTCCGAAGCCCGGAGGCGGTGGGATCGTCGCCGACGGTCAGGGCTTCGGGGCCGATCCGGGTGCCTAACGCCAGCAATTCGCGCTCGATGCCCCGGGAGGGCGACCGGCACAGGTTGGTGATGGTCTGGAGCACCAACGCCCCGGTGGCGCGGGGATCGAACACGACCGGGTACCGTCCGGCCTTGACCGGAGCGGCATGCAACCGGGCCACGGCGCGTTCGCCCACTTCCCGGAACATCGGAGCCCGGCCCGTCACCGAGCCCCAACCGCCGAGCACGGCCACCGACTCGAGGGCCCGCTCCTGGGCGCCGTCCTCGCCGGCCACCGCCAGCGCGCCGAGACTCGCTTCGCTCCGCAACTCGTGGAGCCAGACCCCTTCGCTGGTGGCGAGCCAGGTTTCGTAGACCGAGTCGCCATAGCTGGTCCGGGAATCGACGAGCCGCCGGTCGGCGGCCAACAGCTCACCGGTCAGCCCCTCGAGCAGCTCGCGTTTCTCCGCGAGGGAGACCAATCGCGGGTCGTCGAGGAGCAGGTCGGCTTGATCGACCTGGCGGATGGGAATTGGCGCGAGGGCAATCGGACGTTCGGGCCGGGTTTCCAGGGAGAGCTCATGGGCGCGTATGACGGCTAACGCCGAGCGCTCGGGGTCGGTAAAAGCCACCGCACCCCATCCGTGGCCAGGCACCAGGCACCGGGCCACGCCGCCGAAGGCGTGATACTCGGTGGCCACTTCGAGGCGCTGCTTTCGGAACACCACGGCGGTCGACCAGCGGCGGCGGAGCCGGAGTTCGACGTAGCCGCCGGCCGACTTCAGAGCCTGGACCAGCAGATCACGCATTGAGACCGGTTCCCAGGGCACTGGCCGGCCGGCGGATCAGCTCCCCGTCGCGGATGATCTCGCGATCCCACGGCAGGACGATCGCCTTGTCGGTTTCGAACGAGAAGAAGTCGGGTTGATACCCGCCGGTCTTGAACGACACGGCCGTCCGAACCTCCGCGGGCAACTGGGCTCGGACTTCGTTGAGCGCGAGCTTCAGGGTATGGCCGGAGTCACAGGTTTCGTCGACGACCAGCACCCGACGGCCTTGGATCGACGCGGGAGGCCCGCTGACCAGCACCGGCATCGAACCGGCTTTCTTCCGGGTCACGGTCATCGAGATGAACTCCCGCTCCAAAATGGCCGCCACTACGGCCCCCGGAATGACCCCGGCCTTGGCGATTCCCAGGATGACCTCGGGGTCGTAGCTCCGGGACACCTTCAAGGCCAAGGCCCGGCAGAGTTCCCCGAACAGGGGCCAATCAATCTCGAGGATTTCCCGAGTCGGGTCGGGTGGACGCCGTGGCATGACAGGCTCCTCATCGAGGGGATGGCCGGGGGACCCCCAAACATAGGTACCCGCCAGGTGGTCCGAAAGTCAGCCGCAAGGTGGAGCCGATCGAGTCGATGCCGCAACGACTTGTATTGCATCGGGTCAACAACTTTCTTATGTTGTAGCAACGGTGCAGCGACCCCTGGCAAACCGGAGACGACCCCCGCTCATGAGTTTCTTTCGACGCGTCCTGGATCGGTTGAGTTCGACCCCGAGCGAACCCCAGCGCCTCGACTATCTGAACGAAGCCCTGGCCCTCGAGCGGCAGGGTGATTTCGTCGCCGCCTTGACCAGTTATCGGCTCGGACTCCGGGACAATCCCAACGACCCGCGCATCCTCCAGAACATGGCGATCGCCTTCACCAAGACCGGGCAGCCCGACGAGGCGATTCGCCACTACCGGCGAGCCCTCGAACTGGACGATTCGCTCTCCGGTGCCCATTATGGTCTTGCGTTCCTGCATCTCAAACGCGGGGACCTCGACAAGGCGGCGGAGCACCTGCGCGCCTTTCTGACCAAACCCCCTCGAGGATCGGACGCCGATCGTTGGATCCAGCACGCCTCCACCGCCCTTCGGGATCTCGAAGAATCGCCGGCGGCAGCCGTCGGTTCAGCCTGATCATTGGCGCCGTCGCGGCCGGCTTCATCGGCTGCAGCGGCGCCTTCGAGAACGACGACCAGATCTCTTATCTCGAGATCACCCAACCGGCCAACTCGTTTCTCGAGGAGGGCCGCTCGGTGACGATTCGGGTCGTGGCCCGGAACGCCAAGGGTGACAGCGTGCCGGCGGCGCTCACGTGGCGAACCGTCGATACGGCCGCGATCGCGATCGATACCGTCCGGGGCGTCGTGACCGCCAAGAAGGCCGTCGGCTCCGCCGACGTGCAGATCGGCGTGTTCGGCAAGGACACCCTGATCTCGACTCCGTCCGCCATCAAGTTCACCCTCACGGCCCAGGCCGATACCCTTCGGCTCGATGGGGTCGACTCGCTGAACGTTACCCGGGACACGGTCGGCATTCAGATCCGGGTGGCGCTCGAAGGCGGGGTCCCCCGGGCTGGGGTCAGTGGCCGCCCAGTGGCCCTGCGCCTGATCGAACCGGCGCCCGTCGACTCGCCGGCGGTCGGATTTCTCTCCGGGCGAACGGCCGATTCACTGACCACCGGCACCAACGGCCTCGCCACCGCCACCGTCCGGGGGGCCAAAGGACGGGTCGTGCCCGACCGCGCGGTCGTCGAGATCAACGCTTACCGGGCCTCCGGCGAGAAGATCCCCGGGTCGGGCCGCCGCATCGTGATCCGGTTCCTTCACCAATGAACCAACCGATGCCCGGCCCCGCGACGCTGACGGCGCTCTATTTCGGGGCGATCGACCGGTTCCCCGCTGCCACCGTCGCCCTTCGAGCCAAGCGGGAGGGCCGGT
Source organism: Gemmatimonadota bacterium (assembly GCA_031375485.1). Taxonomy (GTDB): domain Bacteria; phylum Gemmatimonadota; class Gemmatimonadetes; order Gemmatimonadales; family GWC2-71-9; genus SHZU01. Next base: position 11,030 of record JANMHX010000339.1, read on the forward strand.
GGCGGGAATATTCCTACGCCGAGGTGGCCCGGACCATCGAGGCGATCAGTAAGGGCCTGCTGTCGTTAGGAATCCAGCCGGGCGACCGGGTGGCCATCCTGTCGGAAAACCGTCCCGAATGGGCGTTCGTCGACTTTGCTTGCCTGGCCGCTCGAGCGGCGGATGTCCCGATCTACCCCACCCTGACCGGGAAACAAACCCAATACCTCCTGGCCGACTCCGGGGCCCGGGTGTTGTTCGTGTCGGGCGCCACCCAATACGCCAAGGTCGCCGAGTATTTGCCCAGCCTGCCGGGCCTCAAGTGGATCGTGGCCTTCGACTCAGCCGTCACGGGGCCGCGGGTGCAGTCGCTCGATCAACTGACGGCGGCCGGCCAAGCGGCCGGGGGACAATGGCCGGATTGGCGCAACCAAGCGCTCGGGGCCGGCCCCGAGGACCTCGCGACGATCATCTACACGTCCGGCACGACCGGCGATCCGAAGGGCGTGATGCTGACCCATGGCAACATCGCCTCCAACGTCCGGGCCGGCATGTCGGTCCTTCCGGTGTCGGACGACGACGAATGCCTCTCGCTGCTGCCGCTCTCCCACATCTTCGAGCGGATGACCGGTCACTACAGCATGTTCAGCGCCGGGGTGACGATCAACTACGCGGAAAACCTCGAGTCGGTCCCGGCCAACATGGCGGAACTCCGCCCGACCGTCGTAGCCGCCGTACCCCGGCTGTACGAGAAGATCTACGCCCGGGCCCTCGAAACCGCGATCCGGGGCTCGCCGGTGGCCCGCTGGATATTCTTCTGGGCCAAGGGCGTCGGCGAGCGTGCCACCGACCTCGCCGTGGCCCACCAGCCGATGCCGCTCGGTCTTCGGCTGCAGCGTTGGCTGGCCGACCGGCTGGTGTTTCGGCGAATCCGCGCCCGCGTCGGCGGACGGCTCAAGTTCTTTCTGTCCGGGGGCGCCCCGCTCTCGGCGGAGATCGCCAAGTTCTTCTACGGCGCCGGGCTCCCGATTCTGGAGGGGTACGGCCTCACGGAAACGTCGCCGGTCATCACGGTCAACACGCTATCGCACCTCCGGTTCGGTACGGTCGGACGGCCGATTCCGGGCGTGGAAATCAAGATCGCGGCCGATGGCGAGATCCTGACCCGCGGCCCCCACGTGATGCGCGGCTATTTCGGACGGCCGGCCGAGACCGCCGAGGCCATTGACCCCGACGGCTGGTTCCACACCGGCGACATCGGGGAGATCGACGAGGACGGCTACCTCAAGATCACCGACCGGAAGAAAGACCTGATCGCGACCGCCGGCGGCAAGAAGATCGCGCCCCAGCCGATCGAGGGTCTGCTCCGCCAGAACCCGTTCATCGCCAACGCGGTGCTGCTCGGCGACCGGCGGAAATTCCCGATCGCGCTTCTGGCCCCGATGTTCCCCGTCCTCGAGGCGTGGGCCACCAACGAGGGACTGACCTGGACCACCCGGGATGAGTTGATCGGTCTCGACCGCGTGGTCAAACATCTCGAGGCCGAGGCCATGAAACACCTCCGCGAGCTGGCCCGGTTCGAGGTCCCGAAACGATTCCTGATCGTCGCCCGGGAGTTCTCGATCGAGAGCGGCGAACTGACCCCGAAGCTCTCGGTCCGCCGTCGAGTGGTCGAGGCCCATTACCGGGACGCGATCGAGGCCATCTACCTCGCGGCCGACGCCGAAGGCCAAATCGAGGGCTAGGCGGCAGGAACTGCGGGCCCAGACGGCAAAGCTGACCGGAGCGCCGGGAGCCTGCCGGCTTCCTTAAAGCCCCATCTTGTTCCAGGACAACGGGTTACAGGGACATCAAGGGACGGCTCGCGACCTGCCTCTGGAGCAGGCATGACTAGCGCTCCCCGATTCCGACTCTGGCTCATCCTGGCGGCCACCGCGCCCCGGCTGGTGGCTCAGGATTCCACCGCCCAAAGTGCGTTCGCCGGGTTCGAGCAGCAGCCTGAGGTCGGGCGGTACTTGGCCTACTTCACCGGCCCCGCCCGAGCCCGGATGAGCGAATGGCTGGCCCGAGGATCGAAGTACCGCCCGGCGATCGAATCGAAGCTGACCCAAGCGGGTCTCCCGTCCGAGTTTTCCTACCTGCCGATCATCGAAAGCGGGTTTTCCAATTCGGCCGTGAGCCGCGCCGGCGCGGTCGGGATGTGGCAATTCATGCCCGAGACCGCCCGGGAGCTTGGCCTCCGGGTCGATCCGTGGATCGACGAACGCCGCGATCCCACTCGGGCCACCGACGCGGCCATCCGTCACATCGGCGACCTGACCCGAGCCTTCGGCTCGCCGCTGTTGGCCGCGGCGGCGTACAACAGCGGAGCGGGCCGGGTCAGCCGGGGTCTCCAGAAGATTACGACGGGCACCCCCGATTTCTTCACGCTGGCCGATCGCGGACTTCTCCCCAAGGAGACCCGCAACTATGTGCCTCAACTGCTGGCGGCCGCCGCCATCGGCCGGGACCCGGCCCGTTTCGGGTTCGACATTCCGCCGCTCCCGGCGCCCGCCTTCGACTCCGTCTGGGTGGGCCGGCCGATTCGACTCGCCTCCGCCGAGCGGGCGCTCGGCCTGGGCCAAATGACCTTGGCCCAACTCAACCCTCAGCTGCTGCGTGGCATCACGCCCCCTGGCGACTCGTGGCTCCGGGTGCCGACGGGGTTGGGGCTCGGAATCGGAGCCCGACTGGAGGCTGTGCCGCCCGCGTCGGTGGGGCCGGCGGGGAGTCTTCGGGGCGATCGCCTGGGTGCCCTGGTGCGGGTGCGGTGCGGCGACACGGTCAGTGACCTTGCCGCCCGCCATGGTGTGAGCGAGGTCCGGCTCCGGCGGTTGAACGCACTGCCGGCCTGGTATCGTCTCCGCCCGGGCCAGGCCCTCCGGCTCCCGGCCGCCTAACGACGAACGGTCGTCGTCGGCTTGCGGGCCACCCAGAGATCGGTCGTGCGGGCCAGGACGTCGAGTTGGTCGCCGGGAGCGAGCGGTCCTTCAACGATGACCCGGTTCCCGGGCAACACCGCCTGAACGGCCGCGGCCACCCAGGCCGGATCCGCCCCATGGTCGGCCGAGACCACCACACCCCTCATGCTGGCTGCCTTGACCGGCAGGCGCCCGGCCCGAACCACGCTGCCGGCTTCCGAACCAACCACCCCCGGCGGCGGATTGATCAGGACGAACCGGGCGCCGGGCAACCGGGCCGCCAGTTGGTCCACCATCCCAGCCGCCGCGCCGAGCAGCGCGATGAATCCGCCCGGCCCTTCGAGGCCCAGCAACGTGACGATCGCTTCCGCCGAGAGGTTCGTCGGGCCCGGCGGCGGCGGTGGTGGTCCCCCGAAGTCCATCGTGCCGTCGACCACCGAGACGGTGGTGCCACAGACCGGACACCCGATCGTCCCGGCCATGACCCGGCGTCCATCCATCCGGTCGGGAAGCAGGATGACGAATTGTTCGTCATGCCCGGCGATGCACCGAAGGTGATCGGTCAGTTCGATGAACACGAGTCAGGCGGGGCCGAACTGAACCCAGCCGACATCGACGTGACGGGGCCGGGTTGCGATCCATCGGACGCACTCCGCGACGTCATCAGGCCGAAGCATCGACGCCCGGGACGGCAGATCGGACCGGTTATCCGGATCGATCGGATCCCAAAGCGGGGTATCGACCGGGCCCGGACTCACCAGCGAGCAGAGCACTCCGGTCGCTCGATACTCCGCCCGGAGCACCTCGTGAAGCCCCCGGGCGCCGAACTTGGTGGCCGCGTAGGCGGCGTTTCCCGGCAGCGCCACCGAGTCCGCGATGCTCCCGATCAGTACATGACGACCGGATCCCCGTTCCCGCATCCGGCCGAGGAACCGGCGGGCAATTTCATAGGGGGCACGGAGGTTGACGCGGTACAGCTCGTCGAGGGTGCTCGCGGGCGTTGACTCGAAGGACCCGAGCGCAAACCCGCCGGCGTTGTTGACGACGAGATCCGGGACGCCGCGAGCGAAGACCGCCTCCGCCAGGATCTCGATCCCCCGATCAGTGGCCAGATCCGCGACGATCGACACATCCCCCGCCGGTGACAGCACCGGCCGGGTTCGGGAGGCTCGCACCACCGTTGCCCCCTCGGCCCGGAGGACGGCGGCGATGGCGGCGCCGATGCCCTTCGATCCGCCGGTCACCACTGCGAGTTGGCCAACCAACGCGCCGGTCGTCACATCCGGCCGATCCGGGGCCCGTGCACCAGGCGGAGGAACTCCTCGCGGGTTCGAGCGTCGTCCTTGAAGATCCCCCGCAAGGCACTGGTGACCGTGGTCGAGTTTTGCTTCTCGACGCCCCGCATCATCATACAGAGGTGGGACGCCTCGATGACCACGCCGACCCCGGCGGGCTCGAGGACTTCCATGACCGCATCGGCCACCTGGTCCGTCAAGCGCTCCTGAACCTGGAGCCGGCGGGAAAACATCTCGACGATCCGCGGCAACTTCGAGAGCCCGATGATCCGCCCCTTCGGGATGTACGCCACGTGGGCGCGGCCGAAGAACGGCAGCATATGGTGCTCGCACATCGAGTAGAGCTCGATGTCGCGAACCAGAATCATATTCTCGTGCGACTCTTCGAAGACGCCGCCGCCGACCACGTCGGCCACCGACATCTCGTAGCCCCGCGTCATCCAGCGATAGGCCTTTTCAACTCGTTCGGGGGTCCGCTGGAGCCCCGGGCGGTCCGGATCTTCGCCCATCGACTCGATGATGGCGCGGACGTGCGGTTTGATGCTAACGGCCTCGGTACTCGACATAGTTCCTCGGAGTTTCCCATAGACGGATCAGGGCCAGTTGGCCGGCGGGAAGCCGGGGCCCAATTTGTTCCCAACAGAACACCGCGATGTTTTCCGCCGATGGAATCCGCTCCCGAAACCAGGGCACGTCCAGATTCAGGTTTCGGTGATCGAGCACGCTGATTACCGCGCCCTCGACGATCCGCTTGACGATCCCGACATCGACGACGTACCCGGTGTCCACGTCGATGGGGCCTTCGACGAGCACGTCGAGCTCGTAGTTGTGCCCGTGATAGTTGGGATTGTTGCACGGGCCGAACGTGGCTTGGTTCCACTCGTCCGACTTGGCCGGGTTGTGGAGCCGGTGCGCGGCATTGAAATGCAGGCGCCTGGCGACGACACACGTGGGCATAACAGACTCCGGTCACAAAACGAGAGGCGCCGACCCGACTACCGTCGGTCGGCGCCCCAATGTCGGATGATACCCGAGAGGTTTATTGAAGCCCGAAGTGGAATGTTCGGCGCCCTCACCGTGAACATCTGCCTTCCCCGAGGGGCATGGCATCAGCTACAGTATGTGGGCCCAGCCTCGGACCTGTTGGCTCAAAAACTGGTTCCCAGATACCACCCGACAACACTATAATAGGAACACTGATCGAGACCGTCAACGCGTACCAAGAGTGAACACCATGTTGAATCTCGTTGGCGCAATGATTGCATTGGTGCTGTGGCTCGTCGGCACCTTTCTGGTGCCGGTGGGCCTTGGCCTGATCCACATCCTGTTGGCGCTTGGCGTCGTCCTGCTGATTCGGTGGTGGGCGCTTCGGCACGACGGAGCGAAGGTCTAGCTCCTCGGACTAGATCTCCCAGTTCGAGAACACCACGCCGGTTCGGGGCGCCACCTCCGGGCGGTCGGCCAAGACCATGCGGAGATCGGTCCAGTGGACCCGGAAGCCCATCTCCATCAGATCGCCGTAGGCTTCCCGGAATCCGGTCTGGCACCGAACGGCCACCCGGCCGAGGCCGCGAGCTGCCGCCTCGGCCACGAGCGCCTGGACCACCGAGCGGAACGCCCCGCGATCCCGGGCCACCAGCTTGAGAACCCGGAGCTCGTCGGCCGGCCGGCCGATGGCCAGCGGCGCCGTATGCCAGAGCGCGGCACCGTCCCAGCGGTCCCCTTCCCGGACCACCGTCACGTCACCTAACCCATGCTCCAGGGTCAACCCCGCTTCCCGGCTCACCTCGAGGCCTGGCATGACCTCGGCAACCAACGCGCGAAGCCGCTCGATCCAGGCGCCGGGCGGTCCGAGCCGTGACGCCAGCTCCCCGGGCACCCCGGCGGTTACCTGAGTTTCGCGGGTCACGGAGACCGTGAGGTGCGCCGGGCGGAACCCCATCCCGCTGTAGAAACCAATGTTGTCGACGGTGCGGGGCATCGTCTCGAGCCCGATGACCCGGCACCCGTTGGCCTTGAGCAAGTCCACGCCGGCCTGGACGATCCGGCGGCCCAAGCCCCGGCCCTGGCAATCCGGACGCACCGCGAGCGGGCCCATCCACCCCTCGTGGCCGAGAGTGTGGACGATGTTGAAGGCCGCGAGGTGACCCTGGGCATCCCGCCAATGGAGGGCCCCGTCGCCCGCCGCCGCGATGGCGAACCGCCAAATGGCCGGATTGAGCGGCGGGACCCGGACGCCGGTCATCCCGTCGCGGTGGTACCGCTCGGTAAACGCCTCCGAGAAGACCCGGTTGATCTCGTCGACGTCGGCGGCGGTGAGCCGGAGCGGCCCGCGAATCCCGTTAGGCTGCGGCACCGGGAAGTTCCAGCGCACCGGACGGTTCATCGCGGGCGGTGGCGATGCCGCGTTCGACGTCGTATTCGATCCGGATGATGCGATCGAAGCCATCCCGAACCGATTCGATGTGGGTAATGAGAATCACTTGCGGGAACCGATCGGCCAAGCCCCGGAGCAGATCGACGACGGCATTCCGCCGTTCCTCGTCGAGTGACCCGAACACCTCGTCGAGCACCAGGAGCGAAAACGGCTGTCCCGCCCGATCGGCGATCATCTGGCTGATGGCGAGCCGGAGCGCCAGGTTGACCACGTCCTCCTCGCCGCCGGAAATGACCGTCTTGGGTTCGCCGTCATCGACGATCGAGGCGACGTAATCTTCGTCCAGTTCGAGGTCGGAGTACCGGCCGTTAGTCAACTCGCGCAACAGGGCCGACGCGCCGTCGGCCAACTCCGGGCGCAAGGTGGCGTTGAGGTCGTCGCGGAGATCGGTGAAGGCCCGGTCGAGTTCCTGATTCAACAGCACGTCGAGCTTGAGTCGCTCGACTTCCGCGGCCCGCCGGCTCCGCTCGTCCCGCCGCCGGGCCACCGCCCCCAGATGTTCGACGGCGCCGTTCCGCTCGCCGGCGGCCCGGACGGCGGCCACCACCGCCGCCTCGCGTTCCCGATCGGCGGTCAGATAGGCCACGTGGAGGCGCTCGTAGGCCTCCGCGGACCATCCCAGCTCCGCCAAGCGTGCCGTCAATTCACTCACCCGAAGCTCGATCCGGGTCAGCACCTGCTCCGCCTCGAGCGCCTTCGGCACCAACTCCGCCGCCCGCTCGGCCCGGGTGGTCAAGCGAACCACTTGCTCGCGAATCGGTTCGAGCGCCCCGAGCCGTTCCCGAACCTTGAGGTGCCGGGCTTTGTCATACTCGGTCGGCGTCTCCGCCAGCTGCTGGCGGAGCCCGGCCAGCCGTTCGGCGGCCTCGGCGCGGGCGGCCTCGGCCCGAGTCCGTTCAGCCACGGCGGCCTCGGCGCGAGCGGAGGCGGTGGTGGCCACTTTGAGATCCCGCTCAGCCTGTTCAGCCGCGAGCCGGGCCTGGACCAACTCCTTCGGCTCGGTGGCCAGCTGTTTGATCCGGTCGCGGTAGTGGCGACCATCCGATCCGATCAGCTCGAGCTTCACGACGAGGTCATCGAGGACCGCCTCGTATTCCTTGCCCAACGGCTTGCCGCAGGTTGGACAGACGCCCGTCGGCCCGGCCTCCGCGAGCCGGTTCTTTTGGGTCTCGACGTCCTCGTGTTGCTGCAGCAGACCTTTCCGCATCGTTTCGGCGTCTTGCTTGTTCCGGACCCAATTGGTTCGCTCCTCCTCGACGACGGCCGCGGTGGCGTCCGCCAGCTGTTGCGCCAGGGCCGCGGCGGCCTTGGCCTGCTCAACCCGAGTCCGATCGGGGAGCTGGCTCAACCGCTGGTCGAGTTCGGCGATGGCCTTCTCGGACATCGTGACCTTGGCGTCGAGGGCCAACCGGCCGGCGAACAACTGGGCCAAGGCATCGAGCCGGTTCCGGTCCGCCACCAAGGCGTCCCATTCCAAGGTGGCCGGCGCCAACTCGTCCCGCTTGGTCTTGGCCTCCAGCGATTCGGCGAGGTCACGGTCCAGGGACTCAAAGGTCCGCCGGGCCTCGGTGGCAGCGTGGTTGGCGATGTTCAAGTCGGTTTCGGTGGCTTGGACCGCCTCCCGGCGGCGCTGCATTGCCGTCCACTCCGGGGCGAGCCGGGCCGAGGCCGCTTCAGCGGCGAGCTGGTGGGCTTGGGTGGTGGTCACCGACTGCGCGGCCGCCGCCAGACGGGCGGTGGCCTCCAGCTCTTCGCGCTCCAACTCGGCCAGGTCAACCAACCCGGTTTCCGCCGTTTGGAGGGCCGCCCGCACCGCGGAGCGTTCTTCCTTGAGCTTGACCTGCACGGTGGCCAGGCGCTCGTAGCCCAGCACCCGGCTCAGGAACTTGGCCCGGCCCGACGCCGACATCGACGCCATCGTGGCCAGCTCCTTCTGGCCGGTAAAGTAGGTATTGAAGAACTCCTCCTTGGTCATCTTGAGGAGCCGACTCACCTTGTCGGTGACCGCCGCCGCGCTGTTGGCGACCGGGACGTCGTCGCCATCTTGGTACAGGGCCGCCTGCTGCAGCGAGCGGACGACCCGGTACTGATGGGGACCGAGGACGAAATCGAGTTCGACCTCCACCCGCGAGCGGGGCGGCGCACTCCGGCGGCGAATCGAATCACGGGTGCCCCGGGCCGCCGGGGTGCCGTACATCGCCCACGCAATCGCCTCGAGCAAGGTGGACTTGCCGGCGCCATTGGGCCCGATAATCCCAGTGAGGCCGGCCTCGAATTCGAGGACGGTGTCGGCGTGCTGGCGGAAGTTGACCAATCGGAGGCGGCGGAGTCGCATCAGGCCTCCGCCTCGGGCTCGAAGCTCACCGACTCGAGGAGCGCCACGCCGCGGTCGACGAATCGGTCGCGATCGAGACGTTCGGGGAGCGGGCGGCGGGCCAGATGAGCGCGGACCATGTCGGGCAGGGTCTGGCGGCCCCCGGGCGCGCCGGTGCCGATGACCCGATGCACGTCGGGGCGCCGAAGATCCAGGTGAAAGTGCAGCGCCTGGGCCTTGGCGGCCCGAATGGCGGCGTGATCGAGCTCCCTGGTGACATGACGGGCTACGTCATAGACGACCAAACGGACGAGCTGATCGGCAATCCCGCCGGGCACGGTGGCCAGCCGTTCCTGGATCGCTTGATCGAGTTCGGCAGCCGAGAGGTCTTTGGCTTCGACGGCTTTGAGATCAATCAGCCGGCGCTCGGGCACCACCCACTGCGGCTTCGGCGCCCCGTGGCCCTCGATCATTTGGTCGAGATCCACCAGCAACCAACCCTTGCCCTTGACCCCGGTCTTCCGTTGCTCGGTGTATTCACCCCACGGGTTCGGGGTGACGTAGTCGAGCGCCCCGGCGTACCAGACCCGGGGACCGACCTCTCGCATCACGTGGTAGTGGCCGAGCGCCACGTAGCTCCAGCCGGCGTCGGCCAACTGAGCGGGATCGAGGGCGGCCCCGCCGGGTTCCGCCCACCAGCGGTCGAGCGGGAACAGTCCCTCGACCTCGCCGTGGACGGTCAGGATTTGGTATCGGGCCCGTCCGGTTGGACGAAGGTCGGGACGCTCGGCGCTGACCAGGGCATGGTGCGGCACGGCCCGGACCGCCAGGTCGAGACTCGGAAAGTCGAACTCGATGGCCTCTTCGGTCGCCACGTGAAGACCCAGCTCGGAAAACAGCTTGAGAATCGAGCCGGTCTCGCTGGCGCGCGGGGTATCGTGGTTGCCCGCGATGACGATGATTTTCGCGGCCGGGAGGCCGTCTCGAAGGCGCTGGAACTGCCGAAAGCAATGGACGATCGCCTGGTTGGTCGGCCGGACGGCGTGAAAGAGATCGCCGGCGACGATGACGACATCGGGCTTGGCCTCGATGACCTGCCCTACCGCCTGGTTGAACACCCGGGCAACGTCGACCTCACGCTGGTTGAGACCGAGCGGGGTCTGGCGGTAGTACTGGCGATAGCCGAGGTGGATGTCGGCGAGGTGAGCGAGCAGCACGGGGGAAATCTACACGAAAAAGCAGGTCCGTGAGGCAGCGCCTAGCCGGAAGATCGGGTGGTGGCGTCGTAGCACCCGTGGACCGACCGGGGCAACTTGTGTTTCTCGACCCGCTGGCTCGGGGTCAGCGGAAACTCGGCCACCACAGCCAGGTACCGGGGGACCTTGAAGGCCGCCAACCGCTGCCGGCAGTGGTCGAGGATCTGTTCCGGGTTGGGGTCCAGCCCGGTGGGCTGGATGAAGGCGAGCACTTCTTCGCCTCGGATCGGATCGGGCACCGCCACGCAGGCGGCGTTTCGAACTCCGGGGTGCTCGCAGAGCACGGCCTCCACCTCGCCGGCGGCGATGTTTTCGCCGCCCCGGCGGATCATGTCCTTGGTTCGCCCGACGAGGTAGTAATACCCCTCCTCGTCTTGCCGCATCAGGTCGCCGGTGTGGGCCCAGCCGTCTCGCATCCACTGGGCGGTCGCCTCGGGATTGTTCCAATATCCGAGGGCGTTGACCGGACCCCGGCTGATGAACTCACCGACCTCGCCCCGGGGAACGTCCTGGCCGGCGGCATCGACCAGCCGGCCCTCGTAGCCCGGCAACATCCGTCCGATCGATCCCGACCCGGTCATGTGGCCATCGGCGAGGGGCATGGCCATGACGAAGCCGATCTCGGTGGTTCCGTACCACTCCCGCCACGGCACGCCCCATCGTCGTTCGAGTTCGGCATGTTGATCGGCCGGGATCCCCGAACAGGAGACCCAGCGGACCCGGTGCCCGCGATCGATGGCGGGATCCTCGGGCTGCTTCTGGAGCAGCACCGGCATCGTGCCCAAACAATAGAAGAAGGTGCCGCCCGCCTCCCGCACCGAACGCCAGAGGCCGGACGCCGAGAACCGGGGCAACAAGACGAGTTCCATCCCGACGGCCAGGCAGAGCACGACATTCCATCCGAAATCGCCGTAGTAGAACGGTGTCATGATGACCGCCGCGTCGTCGGCCGAGAATTGGCCGGCTTCGGCGAACCGGTCCGCCACGGCGAGCCACCCCTCGTGGGTCGTCATGCACCCCTTGGGGAACCCGGTGGTGCCCGAGGTGTACTGGAGCACGGCGAGGGAGTCCGCCGTGACGCCGGGGTCCGGGTCCGCCCGGGGTCCCTCCGCCGCTTCGTCCCGGAACCCGGCGTCCCAGGCCACGCAGTCCTCGAGATCCGGACACTCGGTCCAGATCCGGTCCAGCAGCGGGAGGTGATTGGCCACGGCGACCACCAGCCGGGCCCCGGAATCGCGGAGCACGAACCCGAGATCGCGCTCCTGGTAGCCGGTGTTGACCGGCACGACGATGGCGCCCATCCGCACCACCGCGAGCCAGGTGACCACGTACTCGGTGCCGTTCGGTAACATGATGCCGACCCGGTCGCCGCGGGTGACCCCGCGCGCGGCCAACCGCGCCGCCACCCGGGCACTCGAGGCCTCGACCTCACCGAACGTTAGGCGCTCGTCGCCGAACCGGAGGAAGGGCCGGTCTGGAGTTTGGCGGGCCCGGTCCGAGAGGACCCGGCCAATGGTCCGATCAGGCATAGGGATCGTCGGCGGGCTTGAGGGACGCCACCCCGGCCCGGGGCGCCACCGAACGGACTTTGATCTCCCGCCCAAGACATTTCGTGAAGAACGCGGTGACGTCGTCGGGCCGGTTCCGGATGGTGGCGTGAAGGGCCCGAACCACGTCGTCGGTGGCCCGGCCGGCCACCAGGTCCTTGATCCGATTGACCGACACCGCCGGGCTGAGGGCCCGGAGCCGGCGGGCAACGGCATCTTCGAACGGGACCTCGACTTCCGGTGGAAACCGCTCGACCCCTTCCCGGCCCGACAGCACGGACGGCCGGGGGAATTTCACGAAGATCGGCTGGGTGAAGTGGGGATGGCGGAGCATCAACTCGCCCTTCGGCAGCGCGGCGAGTTTCGCTTTGATGGCCGGCGAGAGAATCCCGTAGCCGGGCGTCGACAGCTCGTCGGCATCGAGGCGGCCGAACACCGAGGTCCCGGCATTCCCAACCACCCGCTTGTGCACTTGGGAGCGAAACTGCTGGGCGGAGAACAGGACCAGACCGAGATACCGGCCCCGCTCAGACAAATCGAGGAGCATCTTCCGGACGTAGGTGTCGTGTCCCTCCTGGGGCGCATACTTGTTCAGCTCGTCGACGAAGACCACGACGTGCTCCACGCCGAGGTCACGGCGTTCGAGATGCTCCCGGAGCTTGGAGACGATCCGGGCGAACACCAGGTCCTGGGCCAGCGGGTCGAGGCCGGCGACGTCGACCACGTAGATGTTCCGGTCCTCGAAATTGCCCCAGGGGAGGTCGTTGACCTCGCCATCGTCGGTGACGAGGCCCTTCGATCGCGTACTGATATTGCCAAGGCGGTTCCGGATCTTTCGGATCGTGGCCACGTGGTGGGTCCGCCAAATCTCGGAGCGACCGGTGGTTTCCAGGAACTCGAAAATCGCCTTGAAGAAGCCCTCGAGCTCGGCAAAGGTGCGGACCAGGAAGGTTTGCCCCGAGACCTCATCGCGGAACTCCTTGCCGACGACCCGCTCGGCCAGGAAATCGATGAAGCCGTCGGCCTTGGCATCGATGTCATCCCGATTGAGGAGCACTTCGGTGTAGTCGAGCACTTCCCGGAGCCCCCACACCAAGGGCTCAGTGGGTTTGAGATCCGGATTGGTGCGCAGGGTATTGAGGTTGACGCCGTCGTTCTTGAACGGAGCGAAATACCGGACGTGCTGGAACGGCCCCGACTCGAGTCCGAGCCGGTCGTAGAGCCGGCGGTCTTCGTCGGTGAGGGTCCCAGGCTGATCGAGGAACAGCAGGTCGGGCCCTTTGACATTGAAACAGAGAGCGGCGATCCGGCCTTTGTGGGCCGGGAATCGCTGGAAGATCGAGGTCAGGAAGAACTCGACCGCCGACGTCTTGGTGGCGAGACCCGACACCCCGGTGATGTTGAGGTGGGCGGCTTCGGGGCCGAGCAGAAAATCGGCGTCGATTTGGATCGGGGCTTCGAGCCCGCCGGCCGCATAGAGGCCCACGGGTACGCCGGTCGGCTTGGCGCCCGTGGTGTAGGCATCCATCCGGAGCGCCACGCCGACATCGGCGTCGGTGGCCAGGTAGACCACGCCTAACGGCACCGACTGGAGCGGTTCCTCTGGGACGTGGCGGAGCACCGCGGTCTGATAGAGCCGGATCTCGCTCCGATGGCTCGGCTCGATGGCGCCGGCCGGATCGCCGTCGGCGGCGTACACGGCATCCATCGGAGTGGCGAGATCGGAGTACGCGAACGCGTCCGTCACCACGCCGTAGACGGTGCGTCCCGGTCCCTCGACCCGGACGATCGAACCAATGCCGACTTGGGCATCCCGCGCCGTCCAGAACAGGAACTGGTGCGGCGTGCTCGGTTTGAGCTCAGTGGCAACCACCTGTCCGATCATCGGGCCCTCAGGTGTCGCTCGACCGTGGCCACGCCGTACAGGAGCCGGTCCCATCGAGGGTCCGGCCGGCTGAGCGGCACCCGTTCCGCCAGAATCCAGCGCGACAACTCGTCGGCCCGTTCGATGCTCTGGTCGGTTTCGGCCACTTCGATGCGCACCAGGCCGTGGAGCAGATCCTGGCCCTCGTGGGGCCAGAGCCGGAGCCCAAAGGAATGGACTTTCGCGAACCGCCAGGTGGCCGGCTCGAAGACACTGGTTCGGTGGAGCGCCGGCAGCGTCAGGTACGTCGTCAAGTCGGGACCGGCAAACGGCAGGGTGGCGTGGCTCTTCGAGATCCCGATGGCCCGGGGGTCCCGGGCCCAGATCGGGGCGTCGGAAATCACGCCGTCCACGATCAGCCAGGCATCGTCCGACCGGCGAAACGCGGCCCCGACCGACTGTTCGAGGCCCGATCGGGCCCGGTCGATGGCCCGATGGGCATTCTCGAGTTCTTTGAGGGGATGGACCTGGTCCGAGGCGTCGAACCCACAGGGCTCGAAATCGTCGCCCTCGAGTCGGAGTTTCGCGAGGACGTCCTGCCGGCTGACGAGGAGGCGCCGCTCGGCCCGCTCGACCGTGCTAAACCGGCCATCGACCCGAAGCCTGACGGCGGCCGCTATGAAGGCGGCCACGATCGGCACGGTGTCGAAGTAGCCGACCACTTCATACCGTTGGGTTCCGTCGAGAAAGGCCAACGGCTCGGGACAGGCCGCGGCGGCCCCGACCGGCGTGGCCCGCAACTCGGTGCCCTCGATCAATCGCGAGGGCGCCAACCGGTAGTCATCAGGCCGGCCTTCGACGGCGGGGGGCATCGTGGACGCAACGGTCACTTGCCCGCCCCGGCCAAGGGCCCGGCGGAGTCGTTCGAAGAGGAGCGCGCGGCTCACACCGTTCCGGCCTCGAACTCCGCGAAGCAACGGAAAATCCGGTCGACGGCCTTCTCGATGTCCTTTTCCGAGGTGGCGTAGGAAAGGCGCACCCAACGGTCGTCGCCGAACGCGGCCCCCGGTACCAGGGCAACCCCATGTTCGCCTAACAACCGCTCACAGAACTTGGAGCCGGTCAGCCCGCCGGTGCGGGGAATCCCGTCGACCCGGAAAAACAGATAGAACGCCCCGTGCGGCTCCACGAACTCGACCCCGGGCGCTTCGGTCCGGAACCGGTCGACCAAGCGGTCCCGTCGTTTCCGGAACGCCGCCGTCATCTTGACGACTTCCTGTTCGACCCGGGGATCGGAGAACGCGATCGCGGCCGCGGCCTGGGCCGGATGGTTGGCCCCGGTGGTGGTGTGCGACTGCAAATTCCCCATCGCCTTGGCGATCGCCGGGGGGGCGTAGGCGGCCCCGATCCGCCATCCGGTCATCGCGTACGCCTTGCTCGCGCCGTAAATGATCACGGTCTTTTCGAGGTACTCGTCGGGCAAGTCGAAGAACGACGGCGCCGGTCCCGATCCGAAGTGGATCCGGCGATAGATCTCATCGCTGATGATCCAGACGTTGTGTTTCCGGGCCCAGTCACCAATCGCCCGGAGTTCGCCCAAGGTGTACACCGCCCCCGTCGGGTTACAGGGCGAGCAGAGAATCAACCCGCGGACCAGCTTGTCGGTATGCCGCTCGAGGTCCTTGACGCTCACCTTGAGGCCCCATTCCACCTCCCCGGGCACCATCACCGGTTCGGCCCGGGCCAGATGCACGATCTGAGGATACGACACCCAAGCCGGCGACGGAATCAGGACCTTGTCCTTCGGCCCGAAGAGGGTGAAGCAGGCGTTGAACAACGCCTGCTTGGACCCGGTGCTCACCACGAACCGGTCCGGATCGACGGCGCGGCCGCCGGACAACTGGCTCAGGTGGGTTGCCATGGCGTTCCGGAGGTCCGCAATCCCAAGGTTCGGCGGGTAGCGGGTCAACCCCTTCTGAATCGCTTGGACGCCGGCCTGCGCCGCGACCGCCGGGGTGTCGAAGTCCGGTTCGCCCACGCTCAGATCGAGCACATCCTTGCCCAGGGCCCTGAGCCGGCGAGCCTCCGTGTTGATCGCGATCGTTTCGGAGCCCTTGAGATGGGCCAGGTTGCTGGACAGGGGCTCGGGAAGGCGAAGGATTTTGGTCAAGAACAATCACCTGAAAGGGGTGGATGATCGGAAGGTTCGTGGGTTGTTTCGGCGATGTCAATGTTATATTGAACCGACGCTCTTCTCTTTCACAACCGAGATACCCGTGTCTGATGCTCCGTTCGTAGCCCCGCCGGTGAGCGGGTCGGCCGTTTCGATTGCGGCCCGTGGCGCCAACTTGGTGCTGGCCGCCCCCCCCTCGCCTACCTATGCCATCCCGGTCCTCGCGGCCGTCCTCGGCCGAGCCTCAGACACGCGGTCCCATCCCCTGCTGCTGTTGGTCCCTGAATCCGCTCTGGCCCCGTGGGCCGAGGCGGCCGCTTCGGCCGCTCAGTCCCTCGGTAAAGTGGCGGCCCAGGGGCCAACGCCGGCGCGGGCGGGCCACCATCTCGTCGGCCAGCGGGTCGACTGCCTCGTCACCACCGTGGCGGTGGCCGCGGAGTTGATTCGGCGAAGCGCACTCCCGGTTGCGCTCCTCTCGGGCGTTGCCGTGGCGTGGCCCGAACTCGAGGCGGACGATGACCGCTTCGTCGCGGTCTTTGCCGACCTTCCGAAAGAAACCCAGCGCATCGTCATCACCGCCGACCCGGAGCGAACCGCGCCGTTCGTCGAGCGGTACGCCTGGCGCGCCGCCGTCGCGGGCCCGCTCGGCGCCGAACCGGCGGAGCGGTTGGCCCGGGTCCGGGTCGCCACCATTGGATGGGATCACCGGCAACAAGCCCTGGGGTCCTTGGTCGACGCCCTCGACCTCGACCACGTCGCCGTGTGGTGTGCCGACCCGGCCGCCGTTTCGGCGGTATCGGCCCGGCTGGCCAGTCACGGGGTCTCGGTCGGGGACGCCGACGTGACGATCTACTACGATCTCCCGACTCCGGACATCTTGGCGAAGGCTGATGGAACCCGGTCGGTCTTGCTGATGCCGCCCGGGACCGAACACTACGTCTCCCGGCTGGTGATCAAGCGGGAGCCGATCAATCTCCGAGGCGCGGTCGACGAGGCCGAGCGGGCGATGGCGGCCGATCGCCGCGTCATCCGCCACCGGATCGAAGCCGGCACTGATCGGGCGGCCTTTGCCACCGTGGCTCCACTGCTCGATCAGTATCCGGCATCGGAGATCGTCATGGCGCTGCAGTCGCTCTGGACGACGGCCAAGGCAGCCACCCCCGCCCCACCCTCAGGACCCTCGATTCGTCCGATGCCGAGCGCCCGGCCGTCGATGCCGAAGGTATGGGCCGGGGTCGGAAACAAAGAAGGCGTCACGGTCGGTGAATGGATGGCGTTCCTCAATCTCGATCTTGGCATTCCGCGCGAGAAGTTCGGCCGGGTCGATATCAAGGACTCCTTCACCCTGATCGAATTCGGCGCCGAGGATACCGCGGCCGAGGCCGCGGAAAAGCTGGCGGGCCGCACCTTCAAGGGGCGCCGGCTGACCGCCCGGGTCGACCGCGGCGCCAAGCCACCCCGACGCGCGCCTTGACCGTCGGCGGTCCGGCGCATATCGTGGGTCACTTCACTCCCAACCAGGCCACGGATGTACCACGCCTCGCGCACCGGATCCATCGAGGTCATTGCCGGCGTCATGTTCAGCGGGAAAAGCGAAGAGTTGATCCGGCGAATCCGGCGGGCGTTGATCGCCCGCCGGCGGGTCCAGGTCTTCAAGTCCCGCCTCGATGACCGTTACGGCGGCATCACCCGGATCTCGAGCCATACCGGGATCGAAATCGAAGCCATCCCGACCGACCATTCGGCCGACATCTTCCGGCAGGTGAAGCCGGACTCCGAGCTGGTGGCCGTCGATGAGGCCCAGTTCCTCGACGCCGGGATCGTGGCGGTCGCGACCGGCCTCGCGGAGCGGGGCGTCCGAGTGCTCTTGGCCGGCACCGACACGGATTTTCGGGGCGAGCCGTTCGGCAAGATGGGCGAGCTGATGGCGGTGGCGGAGCAGGTCGACAAGCTGCAAGCCATTTGCGTCGTGTGCGGTGATCTGGCCTGCCGCAACCAGCGGCTCATCAACGGCCGCCCCGCCCGCTGGGATTCGCCGACGATCATGATCGGCGGCAGCGAGGCCTACGAGGCCCGGTGCCGCCGCTGCCACCGGGTCCCGCGGCGCGACGAAGACCAAACCAGGATTCTCTGACGGATGCTCAACGTCGGGCTCACCGGGAACATCGCGTCGGGCAAATCCACGGTGGCCCGCCTGTTTGCCGACTGGGGCGCCGTGGTCATCGACGCCGACGCCATCGTCCACGAATTGGAGCAGCCCGGCACCCCCGTGTTCCAGGCCATTGTGGCCAAGTTCGGGGAGGAGGTGCTCGCCCCCGACGGCCTGCTCGACCGGCCGGCCCTTCGGGCCCGGGTCTTCGGAAACCGGGATGCCCTCGCGGCGCTCAACGGGATCGTGCATCCCGCCGTGGCCGCGGAGCGGGACCGCCAGATGGCGGAGGCCCGCGCGGCGCGCACCAAAGTCCTGATCCAGGACATTCCGCTGCTGTTCGAAGTGATGGACCCCAAACAGTTCGATGCCGTGGTCCTGGTCGATGCCCCCGTCGCGGCGCGGCGGGAGCGACTCGAACGGCTCCGAGGTCTCGATCCCGACATGGCCGAATCGATGATCGGCGCCCAGCGGCCGTCGGCGGAAAAGCGGCCCAAAGCCACCTTCATCATTGACAACGAGGCCGACTTCGCCACCCTCGAAAAACGGACCCGCGAGGTCTGGCGCCAACTGGAGCGACGAGCGGCCCGTTCGCCTTGACCGTGCCGCCCAAGACGGGTATCCTGCTACCCGTCAATCCCACTAGGAAAAACCGGTGGCCAACGTCCCCGAAGATCTTCGCTACACCGCCGACCACGAGTGGGCCCGCCGCACGGCGGATCCGGCCGTTCTCGAGATCGGCATCACCGAATACGCCCAAGGCGAGCTCGGCGACATCGTCTTCGTGAACCTCCCCAAACCGGGTGAGAAGTTTGCCGACCACCAGGCGTTCGGCACTATCGAGGCCGTGAAGGCGGTGTCGGATCTGTTCTCGCCGCTGGCCGGTGAAATCGTCGCGGTCAACCCCGCGCTCGACACCGACCCCGCGGTGGTCAACCGGGCCCCGTATACCGACGGCTGGATGATCCGGCTCAAGATCGCCGACCCGGCCCAGTTCGACACGCTGCTGGCCCCGGCGGCGTATCGATCCCAGATCGGCGCCTGACCGTCTCCGCCTTGCCCTGACATGCCAACGATGCCCCGGGGTGCTTCGACTGACCTGCGGGGCATCGTCGCTTCACCTTCTGACCCGTGACCCCCATGACCGAAGCCGCCGCCACGTTTCTCGACCGACACCTGGGCCCCCGACCTGCCGATATCGATTCGATGCTGAAGACGTTAGGCTACCCGAGCATCGACGCGCTGATCACCGCCCTGGTCCCGACCAACATCCGGCTCGGCCGGGCGCTCGACGTGCCCGCGGCCTGCAGTGAACCGGAAGCGCTGGCGGAATTAGCCGCCCGGGCCGACGCCAACCAGGTGTGCCGGACCTATATCGGCATGGGCTATTCGAATTGCCACGTGCCCGGCGTCGTCCAGCGCAACATCTTCGAGAATCCGGGCTGGTACACCGCCTATACCCCGTACCAACCCGAGATCGCCCAGGGGCGGCTCGAAGCGCTCCTCAATTTCCAAACCGTCGTCAGTGATCTGACCGGCCTCGAAGTGGCCAGCGCCTCGTTGCTCGACGAAGGCACCGCGGCCGCCGAGGCCATGGGACTCTCGCTGGCCATGGCGCCGGCCGGGGCGGGAAAGACCTACCTGATCGACGCGGCCTGCCACCCGCAGACGATTGCCGTGGTCGAAACCCGGGCCGAAGCCCGCGGCGTCCGCTGTGTGGTGGCCGACCCCGCCACCTTCCAATTCGATGCCGCCACGGTCGGCTGCCTGCTCCAGTATCCGTGCACCGAAGGCAGCGTCCGGGACCTGGCCGGGATTTGCGACCGGGCTCATGCGGCCAACGCCTTGGTGACGGTGGCCACCGATCTCCTCGCGCTGGCGCTGCTCGCCCCCCCGGGCGAATGGGGCGCCGACATTGCCGTCGGCAACTCGCAGCGCTTCGGCGTCCCGTTAGGCTACGGCGGCCCCCACGCCGCCTTCATGGCCACGAAAGACGCCTTCAAGCGGCACCTGCCCGGCCGGCTGATCGGCGTGTCGAAGGACCGCGAAGGCCGGCCCGCCCTCCGGATGGCGCTCCAAACCCGGGAACAGCACATCCGCCGGGAAAAGGCCACCAGCAACATCTGCACGGCCCAAGTGCTCTTGGCCGTCATGGCCAGCATGTATGCGGTCTATCACGGTCCCGAAGGCATCTTGGCCATTGCCCGGCGGACCCACCACCGCACCAAACTCTTGGCCCGGGCCTTGGAGCAACTGAAGTACTCGGTAGCCCATCGCGCCTACTTCGATACCCTGGCCGTCGACACCGACGCGGCCACCGCCTCGGCGATTCAGGCCGCGGCCAATCAGCGGGGCATGAATCTCCGGGCCATCAGCGCCACCCGGATTGGGATCGCCCTCGACGAAACCACCCGCCTCGAAGACGTCGCTGATCTGGTGGCCTGCTTCGACCGGACCGGAACCTACGTTTTCGATCCAGCAGCGCTCGAGAAGAGCCTCGGCGATGCCATTCCGAGCGGCCTGGCGCGCCGGTCAAGCTATCTCACTCATCCGGTTTTCAAGCGGTATCGCTCCGAAACCGAGATGCTCCGCTATATTCGCCGCCTCGAGGCGAAAGACCTGTCGCTGACCGCCGCCATGATCCCGCTCGGTTCCTGCACCATGAAGCTCAACGCCACGGCCGAAATGGTCGGGGTCAGTTGGAAGGGCTTCGGCGGGATCCACCCCTTTGCCCCGATCAACCAGACGCCCGGGTATCAGCAACTGTTCGCCGAGCTCGAGCGCTGGCTTTCGGATATCACCGGCTTCGCCAGGATTTCCCTGCAACCGAACGCCGGGTCGCAGGGCGAATATGCGGGCCTGCTGGTGATCCGGGCCTATCACAAGGCCCGCGGCGACCACCACCGCACCGTCTGTCTGATTCCGCAATCCGCCCACGGAACCAATCCGGCCAGCGCGGTCATGGCCGGGTTCGACGTCGTGGTCATCAAGACCGACGCCCATGGCAATATCGATCTCGCCGACCTCGCCAAGCAGGCCGAGGCCCACGCGGCGAAGCTCGGCGCGCTGATGGTGACCTATCCGTCGACCCACGGGGTCTTCGAGGACGGGATTCGCCGAGTGACCGAGATCATCCACCGTCATGGCGGCCAGGTCTACATGGACGGGGCCAACATGAACGCCCAGGTCGGCCTGACCAGCCCCGGTACGATCGGCGCGGACGTCTGCCACCTGAACCTCCACAAAACGTTCTGCATTCCCCATGGTGGCGGCGGCCCGGGGATGGGGCCGATCGGCGTCGCGGCCCACTTGGCGCCGTTCCTCCCGAGCCACCCGGTCATTCCCGTGGGCGGGCCACAGAACTGCGGAACCGTCTCGGCGGCACCCTGGGGAAGCCCCTCGATTCTCCCGATTTCCTGGGCCTATATCCGAATGATGGGCCCCGAGGGCCTGAAGACCGCCACCGAGGTCGCCATTCTGAGTGCGAACTACGTGGCCAAACGGCTGTCGCCACACTACAAAATCCTCTACACGGGCAACGAAGGCTTGATTGCCCACGAGTGCATCGTCGACTTCCGGATGTTCAAGCAGTCGGCGGGCGTCGAGGTCGAGGACGTCGCGAAACGGTTGATCGACTACAGCTTCCACCCGCCCACGGTGTCCTTCCCGGTGGCCGGGACGATCATGATCGAGCCGACCGAAAGCGAGTCGAAAGAGGAACTCGACCGGTTCTGCGACGCCCTGATCGCGATTCGCGAAGAAATTCGGGAGATCGAAACCGGGGTGGCCGAACGGGGAAACAACGTGCTGTTTCACGCCCCGCACCCGCTCGAGACGGTGCTGTCCGATTCCTGGAACCGCCCCTATGCCCGCGAACGGGCCGGCTTCCCCTCGGCGGCCACTCGGCTCCACAAGGTCTGGCCGACCGTGTCACGGATCGACGGGGCCTATGGCGACCGGAACCTGGTCTGCACCTGCCCGCCGATCGAAGCCTACTCGGGAGGGTGACCGGAGCCGCCTTGCGGGGGTTCTGGGTCGACCCAGAGCCCCGGCCCGGGTTTCAGAACATGGCGATCGACCACGCCATGTTCGAACTCAGCGAAGAGACCGGGGCCCATCTCTGGCGGTTGTACCGGTGGGAGCCCTTCTGTCTTTCCTTCGGCCGCCACGAGCCGGCCGAGCGTCGGTACCGGCTCGATCTCATCGCGGCTGAACAACTCGCCTGTGTCCGCCGCCCCACCGGTGGCCGTGCCGTCTGGCACGCCCGCGAGTTGACCTACGCCGTCGCCGCGCCGATGAGCCAATACGGCTCCCTCCGCCTGGCCTACCGGGCCATCCACGAGATCGTGGCGCAGGCGGTCGGCCGGCTCGGCGCCAGCCCCGCTCTGGCACCGGACCGGACCACCCCGGGCTTGGGGTCCGGGCCCTGCTTCGCGGCCGCGGTCGGGGGCGAAATTCTGGTGGCCGGGAAAAAAGTGGTCGGGAGCGCCCAACGCCGCGGCGAGCGATCCCTCCTCCAGCACGGTTCCATGTTACTGGCTGACGACCAATCGGTGGTCCGCCGGCTCCATCTGGCCGGGAGCACCGGCGAACCGCCCGAAGCCCCGCTTGGGGGATTGCTGGGCCGGCCCGTCGACTTCACCGCCGCCGCCGCCGCAGTGGTCCAGGTCCTCAAGGCCGGGGGGCTCCCTGCGCTGGAGGGCGGCGGACCTAACGAGGTACTCCGCCGGGCCGAACGGCATTACGATACATACCAATCTGACCAGTGGACGTGGAACCGGTGACCTCCTTTCGGCTGTTAGGCTTTGCGGTGCTCGCCCTCGCCGCCGCCGGCCAGGCGCGGGCCCAGGCCCAACGCGGCCACGGCACGATCGTGATCGTCATCGGTGCCGAGCCGACGTTGCCGGTCCCGACGCTGAGCCCGAACAAGGCCAACGTCGACGTTGCGAGCCTGATGTTCCTGCCGTTGGCGCGGCCGGGCAAGACGCTGGTCACCACCGGCGAAGCCGGGTTCGAGCCGATGCTGGCCAAATCGTGGACCCGCCGCGACTCCCTCACCCTCGTCTTCGATCTCGATCCCCGGGCCACCTGGCATGACGGCGTCCCGGTCACCTCGCGCGATGTGGTCTGGAGCTTGAACCGGGCCCGCGACTCCGCCGGGCCGCTGCCCTATCCGCTCCTGCTCCGGAACCTGGCCGGGGTAACGGCCGAGGGGCCCGGCCGGGTGGTGGTGACGTTCCGACGGGCCTCTGCCGAGCAGATGTTCGACGCCGTCTTCCACGCGGTCCCGCTCCCCGCCCACTTGCTCGACACCATTCCGCCGGAGCGGCTGGCCACCTCCTCGTTCAGCGCCCGGCCGGTGGGCAACGGGCCGTACCGGTGGGTCAAGTTCGAGCCCGGGCGTCAGGCTGAGCTCGCGGCCAACCCCGGGTTCTTCCTGGGCGCGCCGAAGCTCGACCGGGTGGTGTTTCTGATCGCCCGGGCCGGCGAGGCGCAGCTCAACCTGATACTCGACGGCACCGCCGACGCCTATGAGGCCGTCCTGCTGCCTCGCCAAGTCACCCCGATCGTCGAGAACCCGTCGCTTCGGATCCTGACCCAGCCGTCGTTCGGCATCGGCTACCTGCTGTTCAACCAGCGGGCCCCCGGGGATCGCACCAAGCCGCACCCGATCCTGGCCGACCCCGAGGTCCGCCGGGCGATCGCGTTAGGCATCGACCGGGAGGGATTGGTCCGGTCGGTGTTCGGGCCCTACGCCAGCGTCACCGACGGCCCGATGGGATCGGCCAGTTGGGTCCGCCGGATCGCGCCCAAACTCCCGGGCTTCGACCCGGCCCGGGCCCGGCGGATCCTGGCCGACCGGGGCTGGCGCGATGCCGACGGCGACGGCGTGCTCGACAAAAACGGCACCGCGCTCGCCCTCCGCCTCAACTATCCCGGCTCGAGCCTGCCCCGGGTCAGCATAGCGGAACCGGTCCAAGCCATGCTGCGGGCCATCGGCGTCAAGATCGAGTTGACCCGGCTCGACGGGCCGGTCTGGGACGACCGGCGAAAGAAGGGTGAGTTCGACATCGACATCTCCCAAACCACCCTGGACCCGACACCGTCCGGCCTGGTCCAGAGTTGGAGCTGCGCCGGCATCGGACCGGGCGGCACCAACGTCGGCTCGATCTGCAATCCCCGGTTCGACGAGGCCTTGCACCAGGCCATTCGGGCCTCCACCGACCCGACCGGCGCCTGGAAATCCGCCATCAGCATCCTCCAGGCCGACAACCCGGCGGTCTTCCTCTTTTCGCCGTCCCAGGTGGTGGTGCACCACCAGCGGTACCGCAACGTCTCGGTCCGGGCCGATCTGCCCTGGTCCGACTTGTGGCGGTGGTCGGTCGACCCGAGCCAGTCACTGGCCCGGGATCGGCGTTAGGCGGAACCGCCGGTGGCCGCCTGGCTCGTCCGGCGCCTCCTCCAGGCGGTCGTCACGTTCCTGGCGGTGGCCGCCCTGCTCTTCGTCCTGATGCGGGCGGCCCCCGGCAATCCGCTGAGCCGCCTGACCGACGACCGGCCGATGACCCCCGCCGAGCAACAGCGGCTCCAAGCTCTCTTCGGACTCGATCAGCCCGTCAGCACCCAATTCACCCGGTTTGCCGCGGCCGCCGCCACCGGCGACTTTGGGGTCTCCATCGAGTACTACCCGGTTCGGGTCAACACTCTGATCCGAAGCCGGCTCCCGGCATCATTGCTGCTCGGCGGCACCGTGCTCCTCGTCAACCTCGGCCTCGGCATCTGGCTCGGGGTCCTCCAGGCTCGGCGCCGGGGCTCCTCGATCGATCGCTGGCTCACCCGCCTGTCGCTGGCCGGCTATGCGATGCCGAGTTTCTGGCTGGCGCTGATCTTGGTCTCGGTGTTCGCGATCGAGTGGCGGCTCCTGCCCGCGGCGCAGATGCGGGACCCGCTGCTCGGCGCCGAGGCCGGATGGGTGGCTCGAACCCTGGACCTCCTGGCGCACCTGGTGCTCCCGGTCGTTACCCTCTCGGTGGTGACCATCGCCGCGACGATGCGCTACCAGCGGACGGCCATGCTCGAAGTGCTCCGGCTCGACTACATCCTGGCCGCCAGAGCCCGCGGCCTCGAGGAGTCGGCCGTGGTGTGGCGGCACGCGTGGCGGAACGCGCTCTTTCCGGTCCTGACCCTGGTCGGGCTGATGCTCCCGATGCTGGTATCCGGCTCGGTCTTCGTCGAGTCGGTGTTCGCGTGGCCGGGCCTCGGATCGCTCGCTGCGGGTGCCATTGCCGCGAGGGACTATCCGGTCCTGATGGCCACCGCGCTCCTGGTGTCGGGCGCGGTGCTGGTGAGCGGCGTGCTGACCGACATCGGCTATCATGTCCTCGATCCGCGGACGAGAAGCTGATGACCGGTTCACTCGCCGCCACACTCCGGACCGCCTGGCGCAATCCGTCGGGGCGGACCGGCGCGTTCCTGATGATCGGGCTGCTGACGCTCGCGGTCGTCGGTCCGTGGCTGCTGCCCGACCCGACCGCCATTCCAGACCTCGGCGCCGGCGCCACGCCCCCGAGTACCGGCCATCTCTTCGGCACCGATCACTTGAATCGGGATCTCCTGGCCCGGGTCGCGACCGGCGCCCGGATTTCATTGACGATCGGCGCACTGTCGGTGGCGCTCTCCCTCACGGTCGGCACCCTGATCGGCCTCTGGGCGGGGTCCGCGGGCGGCTGGCTCGATTCCGGGTTGATGCGACTCGTTGATGCCGCGCTCGCCATCCCGAGGCTCTTTGTCCTGCTGCTCCTCCTCGTCGTTTGGGATCACGTGCCGCTCCCGGCGCTGATTGCGGTCATCGGATTGACCGGGTGGTTCGGCACCAGCCGGATGGTCCGGGGCGAGGCGATCAGGCTCCGGACCGCCGGCTACATTCAGGCCGCCGTTGCCCTGGGCGCGGCCCCGAAGCGGACTATCTTTCGGCACCTGTTGCCGAATGTGTTCGGCGTCATCTTGGTGAGCGCCACGCTCGGAATCGGCGAGGTCATCCTGCTCGAAGCCGGCCTCTCGTTCCTGGGCGTTGGTCTCCAGCCGCCCACGCCCTCGTGGGGCATCATGGTGCTCGACTCGCGGAATTATTTCTCGACCGCGCCCTGGACGCTGCTCTTTCCTGGCGCCATGATCTTGGTAACCGTGCTCGCCGTCAACCTGATGAGTGACGCCCTCAGGGCCGCCTTCGACCCCCGGAGCGCATGACCCCGCTGCTCGCGGTAGAGAAACTGAAGATCAGCTTCCCCAAGGGCGCCGGCCTCTCGGTCCCCGTGGACGGCGTGAGCTTTGCCATCGACCGCGGCGAACGGGTGGCGCTCGTCGGCGAATCGGGCTCCGGTAAGAGCCTGACCAGTCTGGCGTTGCTGCGGTTGGTCCCCGAGCCCGGGCAAATCGCCGCCGAGAGCACCATCCTCCTCGACGGCGTCGACATCATGGGCCTCAAGGGCGAGTCGCTGCGGGCGATTCGGGGCGGACGCATCGGCCTCGTGTTCCAAGACCCGATGACCAGCTTGAATCCGGTCCTCACGGTCGGCTACCAAGTCAAGGAAGCCGTCACGGCCCACCGAAAACTGTCGGCAAAAGAGGCCAAGGAACGAACGGTCGCGCTGCTCGATGAGGTCGGGATCCCCGATCCGGTGGCCCGCTACGGGGCCTACCCGCATGAATTGTCCGGCGGGCTCCGCCAGCGGGTCATGATCGCCATCGCCCTCGCCGGCGAGCCCGATCTCCTGGTGGCCGACGAGCCGACCACGGCGCTCGATGTGACCGTGCAGGCCCAGATTCTGGAACTGCTCGACGGTCTCCGGACCAAACGCAACATGGCGCTGCTCTTGATCACTCACGACCTCGGCGTCGTCGCCGAGCGCACCGACCGGGTGATGGTGATGTACGCCGGCCAGTTGGTGGAAACCGCGCCGACCGCCGCCCTGTTCGCCGCGCCCGGGCACCCATACACCCAAGCCCTGCTCCGATCGATGCCGCGGTTGACCGGACCGGTCGGCCGATTGCCGCAGATTCCCGGCGCCGTACCGCAACCGTACGCGTGGCCCGCCGGGTGCCGGTTCAATCCCCGCTGCGGCCTCCGGATCGAGGCCTGTACCAGCCAAGTGCCTCCGTGGCGGGCAGCGGGGCCCAACCACGAGGCCAAGTGCTGGGTCGTGGAAGGGCGGGCCCCGTGACCGGATTGCTCCAGGTAACCGATCTCGTCAAACGTTTCGAGAGCCGGTCGGGCTGGTTCCAGGCCGCGAAGAAGGTCTACGCGCTGAACGGGGTGTCGTTCGAGGTCGCCACCGGAGAAACGCTGGCCTTGGTCGGCGAGTCCGGCTCCGGCAAGACCACCGCCGGCCGCACCGTCCTCCGCCTGCTCGAGGCCGACCAAGGCACGGTCCGCTTCGACGGCACCGACGTGCTCGGCGCCGACCGGCGGGCCCTGAAGCTCCTCCGGCGGCGGATGCAGATCGTCTTCCAGGACCCCTACGGTTCCCTCGATCCGAGAATGACCGTGGGCCAGTCGGTGGCCGAGGGCATCGAGATTCACCGGCTGCTGCCCAAAAAGGACATCGACGCGCGGGTGGCGGCGCTCCTGTCCGAAGTGGGTCTCGACCCCGCGTCCGCGGAGAAGTATCCCCACGAGTTCTCCGGCGGACAACGGCAGCGGATCGGGATTGCCCGCGCCTTGGCGGTCGATCCGGCCTTCATCGTGCTCGACGAGCCGGTCTCGGCCCTCGACGTGTCGGTGCAGGCCCAGGTGCTCAATTTGCTGCTCGATCTGCAGCAGAGCCGGGGCCTCTCGTATCTCTTCATTGCTCACGACTTGAGCGTGGTGCGCCAGGTGGCCCACCGAATTGCCGTGATGTACTATGGCCGGATCGTCGAACAGGGACCGCGCGACGAGGTCCTCGAACGCCCCCGCCACCCGTACACCCGGGCTTTGATCTCGGCCATTCCCGTTCCCGATCCGGCTACCCAACGGACCCGGATCGTACTCCCCGGCGATCCGCCGAGCCCGACCGTCATGCCGCCGGGCTGCCCCTTCGCCTCCCGGTGCTTTCACCCCGCGAAGGATTCGCGGTGTACCACGAGCCGGCCCGAACTTGCTGCCATCGGACCCTCCTTAGTCGCCTGTCACCACGCCTGACCCATGCCGACACTCTGGCTCATCGACGCCTTCACCGACGCCCCGTTCAAGGGGAACCCCGCCGGCGTGTGCCATCTAACCGGCCCCGCGCCGGACCAGTGGATGCAATCGCTCGCCGCCGAAATGAATCAGGCCGAAACGGCGTTCGTGCTGGCGGAGGGTGATGGGTTCCGGCTCCGCTGGTTCACCCCGGCGGCCGAAGTCGATCTCTGCGGTCACGCCACGCTGGCCACCGCCCATTTCCTTTGGGAATCCGGCACGTTAGCGCAGGCGGCGACGGCCCGATTCCACACCCGAAGCGGCCTGCTGACCGCCACACCGGGCCCGTCCGGCACGATCCTCCTCGACTTCCCCTCGACCCCTCAGCGTCCAGCGGTGGCGCCGACCGGGCTGCACGAAGCGTTAGGCACGTCCGGCGGCGAGATCTTCAGTAACCAGGCGCCCCAGCCCGACTTCTTGATCGTCCTGCCTGACGCGACGGCGGTCCGCCGTCTCAATCCCGACATGGGCCGGCTTCGCCGGGTCGAGGCGCGCGGGGTCATCGTCACGGCCCCCGGCGACCAGCCGGGTATCGACTTCGTCTCTCGGTTCTTCGCCCCGCGCTTCGGGGTCGATGAGGACCCGGTCACCGGCTCGGCCCACTGCAGCCTCTCGCCATTCTGGGCCGCCCGGCTTGGCCGGACGGACCTCGTCGGCTATCAGGCCTCCCGCCGAGGCGGCATCGTCGGCACCCGGCTCCTCGGCGATCGGGTCGAACTCGCCGGTCACGCGGCCACGGTGCTCCGCGGCGCTGTCGACGGGCCTCAAGCGTGACGCCGCGCTCGGCCATCGCCGCGGCCGCCGGGCTCGCCACCGCGCTCACCGCCACCATCAGCGCCCCAAGCGCAGCCCAAGCCGACCGCGACGCGGTCATTCGCTGGGCCACCGCCGCCAAGCAGCCGCTCCGGACGACCAAACCCGGCGTCAGCACCCGCGACCTCGACGCCCTGCTCCGGATGATCGGCCCGGCCCGGATCGTGGCCTTGAGCGAAGCGGTCCACCTCGGCGCTGAGCCGCTCGAATTCCGGAATCGGTTGTTTCAGGCCCTGGTCGAACGAGGCGGATTCACCGTCATCGCCATCGAGTCCGGCATCGCCGAGGGGCAGGTCGTCCATGATTACGTGAACGGCGCCCCCGGCGACTTGAGGGCGGTGGTCGACACCGGGATGAGTTGGATGTTCGGGGTTACCCCGCAAAACCGGGAACTGGTCGAATGGATGCGGGCCCGGAATCACCGCGGAACGCCGGTCCGTTTCTACGGCTTCGACGTTCCGGGAAGCCCGGGCAATCCCAATGTCCGCCGCCGACTCCAGACCGGCATCGATGTGACGCTCGCCTATCTGGCCCACGTCGACCAGCCCGCCGAATCAGATCTGCGAACCCGGCTGGCGCCGTTCCTGACCCTCGACCCGAAGACCGCCGTTGACGGCTACGCCGCGATGCCGGCGATTGACCGGAACCAAGTGACCGCGGCGATCGCCGACCTCAACGCGTTGCTCGAACGCCGCGGGCCGACCTACCGGTCCCTGAGCTCGGCCGAGGCCTACGAATGGGCCCGGCGGACGGCGGCCGGTGCTCGCCAGACCGACAATTGGCTCCGCCGGCTCCCGGTCGGCTGGAAGCACACGCCCGGTACCCGTCCCGCCTGGTTCACCGATGCTACCAACGTCCGCGATCGCGGCATGGCTGAGAACATCGAGTGGATCCTCGAGCGCGAAGGCCCGAAGGCCAAGATCCTGGTGTTCGCCTCGCGGTTTCACGTCACGACCTCTCGAATCATCGATCCCGGCCCGGCCGACGCCGACACCGCGATCGGCCTGGGCCAGCACCTCCGGGCCCGGTTCGGGGCCGACCTGGTCACGATCGGCAATGTGATCGGAGGCGGCCGGTGGGGATGCGACAAGTTCGTCTTTCCAGTCACCGCGCCCGCCCGCCACTCGGTGGACGGCACGTTCGCCGCGGTGGGCACCCCGCTCTACTACCTCGACCAACGGTCCGCGCCCCCGGCGGTGCGCGGGTGGCTGGATCGAGAGCACCCCTTGGCGGAAGACCCCGGATCCCGGGTGTCTCCGGGCCGCGGCTTCGACCTCCTGGTGTATTTCGACCGCACTACCCCGTCCTGCTGAGTCCGAGCGGGCGGAGTCGCTGGACCAGCACGTTGCCGGCGCCCGGCACCAAGTAGTCCAGCCAACTATCCCACGTCACCTCGAGCACCGCCGGGTCCGTCGCCGCAAACCGCAGTTCCCGTTCAATGATCGCGCCGGCCGCGAGCGTGTCGGTCACGAGCCCGGCCGCCGGAGCCCGCCGGCGACCATCCGGCCCGCGAAGCGCAAACCGGAGCATCCCCGGGAACTCATCGGCCGCCTTCGCATCGCTCCGGAACCGGAGCCGCACCACCAGGCTTTCGCCCCGAGACACCCCGACCGCCGACACATGGAGGTGACAGTCGATCCCGCAAAACGCGATCTCTTCGCCTAACGGCACCACCCCCCGCGGCGCCGTCACCCACCCCACCAGCCAAGCCCCCGCCCACCCCATCACCGCCCCCACCACCAGGCGCAGCCCCGTCCGGACCACCACCGTCCGCCCCGACAGCCGCCCGACAATCACCAGCCCGAGCCCCAGGCCCACCGCTCCAAGCGCCACCATCAGAATCACCACCCCCAAGAAAGCCGGAATCATGCCCCCTCCATCCGCCGAGTGCCGAGCGCCGAGTGCCGAGCGCCGAGCGCCGAGTGCCGAGCGCCGAGTGCCGAGTGCCGAGAACCAAAACGCCGATCCCGTCCCCGAAACTCCGCCATCACCTCCGCCAGGTCGCCCGGGCGAAAGTCCGGCCAGAGCTCCCGCCGGAAAAACAGCTCCGCATACGCGGCCTCCCACAACAGAAAGTCACTGAGCCGCTGCTCCCCGCCGGTGCGGATCAGGACGTCGAGCGGCGGCGCCGCCGTCCGGGCATGATCCACCAGCCCGACCAACTCGCCGAATTGTTCCGCCGAGCAGTCATCGGCGCCGGCCCGGGCCAGCCGGAGCGCCGCCCGCCGAAGGGCATCCCGGCCCGAATAGTCGAGGGCGATCCGGAGCAACAGCTCCGGGCCCGAAGCGGTCGCCTCTTCGGCGTCGATGATCGCGCGCAGCAGCGGCGCTCCCAGCCGGTCCCGGCGGCCGATCACGTTGAGCCGGACACCATGCTCGACGCACCGGGCCGTTTCGTCCGCCAAGAATCGACGAAACAACTGCATCAACGCGTTCACCTCGGGAAGCGGCCGTTGCCAGTTGTCCGACGAGAAGGCGTAGAGGGTGAGCGTCCCGATCCCGAGCCCGGGCGCGGCCTCGATGATCCGGCGAAGATTGGCGGCCCCGGCTCGGTGACCGACCGGTCGCGGCAAGCCCCGCCGCTCGGCCCAGCGCCCGTTACCGTCCATGATGATCCCGGCATGGAGCTGCGTAGTACTTTGCATTGCAAAGCTTCCTTCCGAAAAGAAAGGCCGCCTGTGCGGCCCTCGGCCTAACGGTAGCCTGACGCGGGGTCTACCGGCCCCGCGCCGCCTTGATCAACCCTTCCATGTGCGCCAAGTACCGGTCGAGCGCCGCCCGGCCGGCCGCCGTCAACCGGAACTCGGTCCGCGGCACCCGTCCCTCGAAGCTCTTTCGGCAGGAGACATAGCCGGCATCCTCGAGTTTGCGGGCATGGACGCTCAGATTGCCGTCCGTAGTGCCCAGCAGGTCCTTCAGGTCGTTGAACGCCAGCATCGGATTGACCGCCAGCGCACTGACGATGGCCAACCGGACCCGCTCATGAATCAACCGGTCGAGGTCGAGCGATGCCGCCGGGCCCTTGCCGGAGACCGTGAGCTTGGCCGGAACCCCAGGCGCCGCCGCCGACGCCGAGTCGACCGCCCGAGCCAGATTTCGTTTAGCCGCCATACCGTCTCGCAATCAGAAGTCCAAAGCCGATTTGCAACCCGCCGAAGCCGGCCGCCATCATCCAGTCTCCCCAGGCCGGCGGCGAAAAAAACGTCACCGCCCCGAGCACCATGAAGCAGAGCCCCATGATGTGCACGGCCCGAACCGAGAACATCCCCGCCGTCGTGACCGCCGTACCATAGAGCAACAACCACACGGCCGGCAGCAAGTCGACCCGCCCGACCCGGTAGAGCGCCGCCGTGAGGACCGCCCCGGCCAAGAGCGGAGGCGCAAAGGCCCCGGCAAACAACCGCCCCGCCCGGGTCCCAAGCGGGGCCGACGTGGCCCCCGCCTTCCGAACCATCGCCAACCCGCCAATCCCGAGCGGCAGCACCGCCTCGCCGAGCCACACCGCCAACCACTCCGCCGGCCGGGCCTGCTGGGCCGCCACCCCCGCCGCCACCACCGCCGTCACCCCCATCAACACCCCGCCCCACCCCGGCACCGACGTCACCGTCGACGCCCGGGCCATGGTCTCCCGAATGAACGAGAGATCCTCAATGGCCCGATCCGACAACGGCGTCGGCGCCACCGACCGCACCAACCGAGGCGAAGACTGATTCATGGCCCGAAGGTACCCCGCCAAATTCAATTCGTCAAGTACTCTACCACACAAAGCCAGACCTACCGAACCCCGCCCAACCCCCCGATCTTCCCCCCAGACCCCCCAGACCCCCTACCGCCGAGCGCCGAGCGCCGAGAGCCGAGTG
>JANMHX010000361.1:0-36292 GCA_031375485.1 Gemmatimonadota bacterium
CATCGAGCAGGGGGCCACGTTGGATCGGGAGGGCCTCCCGATCGGCATTGTCGAAGGGATCGTCGCCATCCGTCGTTACGAGGTGGTCATCACCGGCGTCGCCAATCATGCCGGCTCGACCGCGATGGCGGATCGGCACGATGCGTTGTTGGCCGCGTCGTATCTGACCGTGGCGCTAAACGAGGTGGTGCGAGCCGAACCCGGACGGCAGGTGGGGACGGTTGGGAAACTGGACGTATCGCCGAATGCGCCCAACGTGATCCCCGGGACGGTGAAGCTGACCGTCGAACTCCGTGACCTCGCGCCGGAGAAGCTGGTGCGGCTGGCGGACCTCGTGCAGGCCCGGGCGAAAGCAATCGCCGAGCAGACGCGCACGTCGATCGCCTTCACCCTCGCGAACACGACCGCCCCGGCCACTGCCGCCGAGGACGCACAGCGCGCGATCACGCGGGTCGCCGAACGCCTCCGGTTGGCGAATCGGCGTCTGCCGAGCGGTGCGGTGCACGACGCGCAGATGATGGCGCAACTCTCGCCGATGGGGATGATCTTCGTACCCAGTATCGGCGGGATCAGTCATGCCCCGCAGGAACGGACGACGTGGGCGCACTGTGCGCAGGGGGCGGATGTGCTGCTCGGCACCATTCTGGAGATCGACGCGGCGTAGGAGCGGTCCGAGCAGTCGCGCCGACGAATGCGTGGCGGGTCCCCGAAGCGCTCTAACCTTGCGTTGCTCTTGTCAGGGCCTTCAAGGATTGCTCCCTGTTCGCTCCGCTCACTGGTCGCATCCTATTGAAGGGCCCTGCAAGAGAACGCGAGCGTTATTCCGCAGCCAGGCCTCCGAGCCCCACGGACCTTCCACGGAGCAGTCCCTTGATCTACAGTACTACCCAGTAGTACTTTGAGCGATGACCGAGAGCCGGCGCGGCCTGGAGTTTATCTACACGCCACTCTTCTTGGCATCAGCGCGAGGTCTCCTGGACGACGAGGCCTTGCGCCAAATCGAGATCACACTGCTGGTTGAGCCGCGCGCTGGAGACGTCATCCCCGGAGCGGGCGGGATCCGGAAGGTACGCGCCGCCCTTCCCGGTCGTGGAAAGCGCGGCGGCGCACGGTTGGTATATCTGTATATCGAAGTCCGGGGAACGGTCTACATGCTCCTGGCCTACGCCAAGAATGAGCAAGTCGACCTCTCGGCGGCCGAAAAGCGAACGTTGAGAACACTGGCGCGGCAGCTAGAGGAGGGCGGATGACAAACCCAAAGCAACCCCGACTGGGCGCTCTGCTGGTCGAGAGCATGGCCCAGGCAGTGGCGATCGAGGCTGGCCGACTCCGGGCACCTCGCCGACAGCGCCGCACGATTCGCGATTCCGCCGTCACCCCCCCTCCACGATACGGCTCGTCGCGCGTGCGTCGCCTGCGGGAACGGCTCGGCCTGTCCCAACCGGTCTTTGCGAAGGCCCTGAACGTCAGCATCGCAACGGTACGGGGCTGGGAGCAGGGCGTCCGGACGCCCGACGGGCCTTCGCGGCGACTGCTGGAAGTGGCGGAGCGGCATCCGGCAGCGATTCTCGGCGCTGTGAAGGATGGCCGACGATCGCTGACTACGGCGGCATGACAAGCCAATGAAGCTGACGGTCGCCTGCGACGCCCGCGGCTTATCGGCAAGACGTTGGGTGGCCCTCTGCGACGATCTGCCCTGAATGGCTTCGGAGGTTTCGGATGCGCGCGATGATCAGACTGTCTTTGTTGCTCAACATCGTCGTTCTGACGCCTATCTCTGTCGGTCTCATCACGGACGCGAGCTGGATCGGAGAGGCTTATGGCCCCCTTACGGCAGCGCGGGGCATTCTGCTCTCAGTCTACTTGT
Source organism: Gemmatimonadota bacterium (assembly GCA_031375485.1). Classification (GTDB taxonomy): domain Bacteria; phylum Gemmatimonadota; class Gemmatimonadetes; order Gemmatimonadales; family GWC2-71-9; genus SHZU01. Next base: position 1,868 of record JANMHX010000361.1, read on the forward strand.
CGATCGGCCTGGTCTCCCTGCTTCTTCTTCTCGCTCCTGAGCCGAGGGCCGTCGGTGCACTGCTGTTGGTGCAAGTCGTGTACAAACTGACCACGCCCGTGACTGTCGGCACCCTCTTCAATCCGGTTGTCGTCAGCAATCTCGGCATCGCCGCCTTCCACACCGTAACCATCGTGCTCATCTTTCTGGCGAGGCAGCGATGGGCGAGTCACGTCGGAGGGTCCGTGGTCGAGGATGACGGCTTAGCCAAAGAGATGAGCAGTCAAGAACATGGGTCACAAAACGGTCCAAGGACATAGGTAACGCTCGTTAGTGGCTGGGCCGTCGGCGCTGGCGGCCGTGAATGTCTTCCACGAGATACGTGCGTTCGTGGGAACCGGCCGAGTCGGAGCGGCCCGAAGTACAAGTCCCATTCCCCATCATCGATCTCAACCAAGCCGACATACTCGCCACCCAAGGTGTGCGTCACGTTGACCCACCGCGCATCCCAGCGAATCCCCCCGTAGGTGCTCGCGGCGGACGGCGTAGTGGCCGGGATACTCGACCGGTGGCAGCCGGCTCAGCATGGGCCGGGGCGACGGGGTGTAGCGGGAGGCCGGGGTCGCGTCGGCCAGGGCTTCGTGGGGCCGGAGGGTGTTGTATTCGGTCCGCCACGCATCGAACCGCCGTTGCTGGGCGGACCGGGTGGCCCGGGGTGGGCGGGCGGTGTCGCGTTTGAGCGTGCGGTGCATGCGCTCGTGCCGGCCATTCTGCTGGGGCGACGCGGGCTCGATGAGATCGGGCAGGATGCCGAGCCGGATCCACCACACCGACAGGGGCGAGAGGCGACCGAGCGCTTGGGTGGCGAACGGGACGCCGTTGTCGGAGCGGATCCGGGTGGGCAACCCGTACTCCTGAAAGACGCCCCGGAAGATCGGCTGACTCTCCGCCACCTTGGTACCCGTGAGGGCACGGCAGACCAGGAGCATCCGGCTGTACCCGTCGGCGACGGTCAGCGGGAAACACTCGGCGCCGTCACCGGTGCGGAACTGGCCCTTGAAATCCGCGGTCCAGACGGCATTTGGCGCGTCCATCGGTGTCTGGGGCCGGCCCGGATGCCCGGGGCGGCGCACCCGCCGCGGCGTGACGACGAGCCCCGCCCGGGCAAGATGGAGGGCGATCGTACTGCGGGCCGGCCAGGGCGCCGTCGGGAGCTGCTGCCGGACGAGGTGCAACAGCTTCCGCGGCCCCCACGTCGGATGGCGCTCACGGGCCGCGAGCAGGGCGCGCACCAGCTCCGGCGGGGTGGCCGTGGGGGACGCCTGGGGGCGACGGGACTGGTCGGCGAGCGCCGGGAGGCCGCCTGCCTCGAACCGGGTCAGCCACTTGTATCCCGTCTTCCGGCTGAACTGGTAAGCGGCACAGAGCTCGGTCATCGGGGCGGCTCCGCTCTGGACATCCTGCACGAACTGACGGCGATGATCCATGGTCGACTCCTCGGGCCACGGCATCGGCTGCTCCTGGGGGAAAGCCGAAACCTGGCGAGAGTGTTACCCATGTCCTTAGACTGTTCTGTCACCCATGTATTTAGACTGTACCAAGCTGCCAGCTAACAAAACGTTGCAGGTGCCAAACGGTGTCAGGAGTGCTCGCTTCGCTCGCTGTCATTTGATTCGCTGGCAGCTGAACGGTGGTCGTTAGCCGGCGGTCACGGCTCCGTTCGCAACGCTGGGCCAAAAGCCATGAAGGAGCCGTTTGTGCAAGGGCCTCCTCCCCTGGTCGTCCCGTCTCATGTCCCCGATCCAGCCACCTTAACTCCGAGACGGACTTTCGAAATGCGCTCACCCCACAGCCGGATTCCTCGCGCGGTCGCTCTCCTCGGGTTGCTTCTGGGCGCGAGTTGCAGTGACCCTCTCGGACCGTTCCAGCCTGAGATCACGAATGCGACGGACAACTTCCAACTCCAAGCCACGGGAGTCACGGCCGTCACCTCGACGTTGACGTACTCCTGGGTCAATACCGGCACCCGGGCGACCATCAACCACTCGACCACCACCACCGCGGGCACGGCCCAACTGACCATTCGCGATGCCGGCGGCACCGTGGTCTACGACAAAGGCCTCGCCCCGAGCCTGAATGAACCCACGTCGTCCGGCACCGTCGGCACATGGACCCTTCAGTTGCGGCTAACCACGTATAGCGGCACTCTGAACTTCCGCGCCCAGAAACTCTAGCGACCGTTCCTGCTCGGCGCCCCGGCTAACCAAGCGTTGGCAGCGGCCGGGCGCCGACGGTGCGGTTAGGCGCCCTACCCTTCATTGAGGAATCAACATGGAGCACCTACTCGACGACCTCGTGGGCCGCTTCGAGCAAGGCCAATGCAGTCGGCGCGAGTTGCTTGCCACACTCGGCGCGCTCGTGGCAATCGGTCCCGTCGGCTCCGCTGCACGCGCTGGGCGCTCCACCGTTTGTCTGTCGCGAACTCAATCATGTTACGGTGCGAGTAAGCGATCTGGGGCGCTCCAAGCAGTTTTACTCGAAACTGCTGAACCTCAAGGTGCTGAACGAGGACCGGTACACTTGCAGGCTCAGCCTCGGTCGCGGCGTCCTGGCGCTCTGGGAAGACTCGGCTCCGGGCTTCGATCATTGGTGCGTCGGGGTCGCGCCATTCACCCAGGCGCGCGCCAATACGCAAGACCGCACGAGGGATTCCGTTCGCGACATGCTCCAACGCGACGGCTTCTCTCTCCGGCAAGACGAGGGTGATTCGACGATCTACGTTCGCGATCCAGACGGGAACGTCGTTCAGCTAGAGGCGGCCGGTTTCAAGGCGTGACACACGGGCCATTCGCACCTGGCGTGCCCAAAGGCTCCCCGGCTCCGCGAGGCCTTTTGGACCGTCGCTGAGGGGCAACTCTCGCCGCGGAGCCGCTAGGCCCGCTTGTCGCCCCAGAGCATCTGCCGCTCCCGGTCCTCGAACGAGGCGATCTCGGCGGCCCCCCGACGCGCCGTCAGTAGCGAAACGACCATCCCGACCGCGAACGACAGCGGAATCGTGACCAGGGCCGGATTCTTGAGCGGAAACCACGCCGTCTCGTGCTGCAGGATGTCGATCTGGATCGTCGGCGAGAGATAGATCAGGACCAACGTCGTCAGGGTGCCGACCACCATACTGGCCAGGAGCCCCATGGTGGTGGCCCGCCGCCAGAACACGCCCAGGCAGAGGGCGGGGAAGTTCCCGCTGGCCGCGATCGCGAACGCCAGCGACACCATGAACGCCACGTTCTGGCCCTTGAACGTGATCCCAAGCGCGATCGCCACGACGCCGAGGACCACCGTCGCGCCCCGGGCAATCCGGAGCTGCTCGTCCGCCCCGGCATGCCCGCCCCGAAACACGTTGACCCAAAGGTCATGCGACAACGCGGCGGCCCCCGACAGCGTCAGACCGGCCACCACCGCGAGACTCGTGGCGAACGCCACCGCGGCAATGAAGCCCAGGAAGGGGGTGCCCCCGAGCACCTCCGCCAGGAGCGGAGCGGCCATGTTGCCCCCTTTATCCACCGCCCGGATCGCGTCCGGACCCACCAGCACCATCGCGCCGAACCCGAGAATGAACGTCAACAGATAGAACCCGCCGATCAGTCCCGTCGCATAGAAGACCGACTTCCGGGCCGCCTTGGCGTCCGGCACGGTGAAGAACCGCATCAGGATGTGCGGCAGGCCCGCGGTGCCGAACATCAAGGCCATGCCTAACGAAAGGGCATCGAGTGGGTTGGCCACCAGCTTGCCGGGCGCCAGCACGCTGCTGCCGTATTTCGCGGCCGCGGCGGCAAACAAGGCCGTCGGGCTCATCCCGAACTTCATCAAGACCATGATGGCCAGCAGGAAGGCGCCCGACATCAGCAGGACGGCCTTGACGATCTGGACCCAGGTGGTCGCGATCATGCCGCCGAGCAGGACGTAGAGGATCATCACCGAACCGACGATGATCACGGCCGTCTCGTAGGACAGCCCGAACATCAGTTTGATCAGGCCGCCCGCGCCGACCATCTGGGCAATCAGATAGAACGTGACCGTGGACAACGTACCGATGGCCGAGGCCACCCGGATCGGCTTCTGCTCCCGGTGGAGCGCCACGACGTCCGCGAAGGTGTACCGTCCCATGTTCCGGAGCGGCTCGGCGATCAAGAACAACACGACCGGCCAGCCGACCAGCCACCCGGTCGAGTAGATCAGCCCGTCGAAGCCGGTGGTGGAGACTAGACCGGCGATGCCTAAAAACGAGGCCGCGCTCATGTAGTCGCCGGCGAGGGCCCAGCCGTTTTGGCCGGCGGTGACCGACCGGCCCGCGGCGTAGAACTGTTCGGTGGTCTTGGTCCGCCGGGCGGCCCAGTAGGTAATGCCGAGGGTGATGCTGATGAAGGCGAAGAAGAACCCGATCGCCACCGGATTCCGCTGGCCGATGGCGGTGGTGGCGGCCTCGACCTGGAGGATCATCGGCCCGCCTCGTGGCGGAGGCGCTCGAGCTCCGGATCATAGGTTCGGTTGGCCCACCAGATATAGGCGTAGGTGAGGACCCAGGACGCCCCGATCACCACCGCCCCGAGCAAGATCCCGAGACTCAAGCCCGGCGCCACCAGGGTGCCCATCAGCTGCTTGTCGTAGGCGATCAACAGGATGAATCCGAAATACACGACCACCATCACCGTGGTCAGGCTGATCGCGACGCGCCAACGCGTCCGGGCAAGCGCCCGAAGAGGTTCGGACATATGTCGTTGGGCCTATGGTTGGTCTTGGGAGCGAGGAGCGACCGGGCTAACGTTACCCTATTCCCGGAAAGCGAGCAACGATGCGCGGATGGTTCCTCCTGGTGGGTTTGGCCGGCGTCGGACCGGCGGGGGCCCAGGCCCCTCCGGCCACCGACATCTATCTGCTGTCGATCAAGACCGAGGGCGGGAAGCTGATCGTCGGCCCGCCGAAAAACCTGACCCACCGCCAGGGCTTCGACAATCAGCCGTCGTTCGCACCGGATGGGAAGTCGTTGTTCTACACGGTTATTCAGCCGGGCGGTCCAAAGGGCACCGACCAATCGGACATCTTCCGGGTCGATCTGGCCACCGGTCAGGTCGCCGCCGTCACTGCCACCCCCGAGAGTGAGTACTCCGCCACCGTGATACCCGGATCCGGCGAGATTTCGGTGATTCGGGTCGAAGTCGATTCAACCCAACGGCTCTGGGGCTTCCCGTTGAAAGGCGGGACGCCCCGGCTCTTGTTCGATCGGATCAAGCCGGTGGGTTATCAAGCGTGGCTCAGTCCGACGACGGTCGGGCTGTTCGTGCTGGGGTCGCCCTCGACGTTGCGGTTGGCCAACCTGACCACCGGGGAATCCCGGGTCGGGCTCTCCGATATCGGCCGCGCCCTCCAACCCTCCCCGGGGTCGAAGGCCCTGTCGGTTACCCACCAGACGGCGGCGAAAGAATGGTGGGTGGTCGAGATTGACCCGGTCACCTTGGCCCGCACCCCGGTGGCCAAGCTCCCGGCGGGGGCCGAGTTCTTCGTCTGGCTCCCCGACGGAAGTCTGTTGACGGCGGCCGGTAAGAACCTGCTTCGCCGCGGGGCGGGCGGGGACTGGGCCGTGGTGGCCACGCTGGCCGTACCGGGTTCGATCAGCCGCCTGGCCCTGAGTCGTCGCGGCGACTGGTTGGCGCTCGTCGCGGACGACGGTGCCCCATGAACCTTCGGTCCCTGATCGTACTCATCGGACTCGGCGGGTGCGGCGGCAAGCCGCCCGCCGATCACGCTAAAGCGGCCGACACGCTCTCCACTCGCGAACGTCAGGAAGCGCTCGGCAAGAGCGGAATTCCCGGCGCTCGCGGCATCAACCGCGCCCTCGACATCGTCGATACCGCGGCCGCCCGGAACCAACGGCTCGATTCCATCGGCCAATAGGAGTTGCCCATGCGTAGCGTCTTGATCGGACTAGTCCTCGGAGCCGGCACCTGGGTGGCGGGCGTGGCCCAAGAACGCCCGGACACCGCGACGGTCGTGCTCGAACCGGCCCAGGTATTCGATGGTGACTCCCTCCGGGCCGGCTGGCGGGTGGCGGTGCGGGGCGGGCGGATCGTGGCGGTGGGACCGAACGTCACCGGCGGGCGCCGGATTCCGCTCCCCCGATTGACCCTGCTGCCGGGGCTGATCGAAGCCCATTCGCATCTGTTGCTCCACCCGTACGACGAAACGCCCTGGGCCGACCAGGTGCTCAAGGAACCGCTGGCGCTTCGGGTGGCCCGGGCTACCAACCACGCCCGGCAAACCCTGATGGCCGGGTGGACCACCGTCCGCGACCTCGGCACCGAAGGGGCCGACGACGCCGACGTCGGGTTGAAAGCGGCCGTCGACCAGGGGATCATCCCGGGTCCCCGGATCCTGACCACTACCCGGGCCATCGTCGCGACCGGGAGCTATGCCCCGAAGGGGTTCGACCCGCGATGGCAGGTTCCGCAGGGCGCCGAAGAGGCCGACGGGGTCGAGGAACTCACCAAGGTCGTTAGGCGCCAGATCGGCAAGGGCGCCGATTGGATCAAGGTCTACGCCGACTATCGCTGGGGGCCGCACAACGAGGCCCGCCCGACGTTCTCCGTCGAGGAGTTGACCCGGATCGTCGAGACCGCCCGGACCAGCGGCCGCTTCGTCGTGGCCCATGCCACGACCGCCGAGGGGATGCGGCGGGCCACCCTGGCGGGGGTTCGCACCATCGACCATGGCGACGACGGGACTCCCGAGGTCTTCCGCTTAATGGCCGAGCGGGGAGTGGCCCTGTGTCCGACGGTGGCGGCCGGCGACGCGGTTGATCAATATCGGGGCTGGAAGAAGGGGACCGACCCCGAACCGGACGATATCAAGGCCAAACGGGCCAGCCTCAAGGCCGCGCTCGCGGCCGGGGTGACGATCTGCAACGGGAGCGACGTCGGCGTCTTTGCCCACGGCGACAACGTCCGGGAGCTCGAGATCCTGGTGGATTACGGGATGACCCCCTTGGCGGCCCTCAAGGCGGCCACCAGCGTCAATGCCCGGGTCCTCGGCCTCGACGACCGGGGGCGGGTAGCGGTTGGCCTTCTGGCCGACCTGATTGCCGTCGACGGCGACCCGACCCAGGCGGTGGCAGCCCTCCGGCGGGTCAAATTCGTCATGAAAGGTGGTTCATTGGTCTTGACGGGGTCGCCATCCGGCGGCTAGGATGCGAGGCTGATAGCCCCCTTTTCTGGAGCCCCCGATTCGTCTCAAACCCTTTCGCGCGTGGCGCCCCGAACCGAGTGTCGCCGCAAGGGTTGCGGCGCCGCCCTACGACGTCGTGGACCGCGCCGAAGCCGCCCAACTGGCCCAGGGCAACCCGTTCAGCTTTCTCCACGTCGGCCGGTCGGACATCGACCTTCCGCCCGACGTCGGGGCCTATGACGAACGGGTCTATCTCAAGGCCCGCGACAATCTCAAAGCCTTCATGCTCGACGGCACCCTGATTCAAGATCGGGATCCGTCGCTCTATCTCTACGAACTTACGATGGACGGCCGTTCTCAGGTCGGCGTCGTCGGTTGCGTTCATATCGAGGACTACGAGCAGGACGTCATCAAGAAGCATGAACGGACCCGGAAGGACAAAGAGGACGATCGCACCCGGCACGTGCTCACCCTCAACGCCAACGCTGAGCCGGTGTTTCTGACTTACCCGGGCCAGCCGTACCTCGACCGGCTCGCCGCCGACGAGATGCGGGCCAAGCCGATCTACAACTTCACCTCCGAGGGCGTTCGCCACCGGGTGTGGATCATCAAGAACTCGGACACCTACATCGATGCGTTCCGGCGGATTGCCGCCGCCTACGTGGCCGACGGCCATCACCGCTCCGCCAGCGCCTGGCGGGCCGGCAATGAGCGGAAGGGCTGGAATCCGCGCCATACCGGACTCGAGGAGTACAACTGGTTTCTCGCCGTGCTGTTTCCGGCCAATCAGTTGGAGATCATGGCGTACAACCGGGTGGTTCGTGATTTGAACGGGTTGACCCCGGACCAAGTGCTCGATCGGCTGCGCCAGGTCGGGGCCGTGTCCGAGACCGCCGAACCGGCCCCGGACCGCCAGTGGGTCTTCGGGATCTATCTCGCTGGGCGGTGGTACCGGCTCGAGCTCTCGCCGGAATCGATCAACGCCCAAGATCCGATCAAATCGCTCGATGCCGAATTGCTGTATGACCGGATTCTCCAACCGATCCTCGGCATCGGCGACATCCGGGCCGACAAGCGGATCGACTTCGTCGGTGGCATCCGGGGCGCGGCAGAGCTGAAGCGCCGGGTCGATTCCGGCGAGATGGCCATCGGGTTTGCGCTCTATCCGGTCCGGATCGAGCAAGTCATGCTGGTGTCCGATGGCGGGGGCATCATGCCGCCGAAAACCACCTGGTTCGAACCGAAACTCAAGAGCGGGCTCTTCGTTCACACCCTCGACTGACCAGAACTGCGGGTTATGACACGTGTACTCATTGCCGACAAATTCGAGAAGATCGGCATCGATGGTTTGAAGGACTTGGGGCTCGACGTGGTCGTCCGGGCGGACCTCAAGCCCGAAGAACTGGGCCCGATGCTCCATGAGGTCGATCCCAATATCCTGATCGTCCGGAGCAAGAAGGTCGGTGAGGAGGCCATGAAGCAGGCGCCGCGGCTCGCGTTGGTCATTCGGGCCGGGGCCGGCATCGACACCATCGACGTGGCCGCCGCGTCCCGGCTCGGTATCTTCGTTTCGAACTGTCCCGGGAAGAACTCGATTGCGGTCGCCGAGTTGGTCATGGCGCTGCTGCTGTCGCTGGACCGGCGAGTGGCCGATCAGGTGATCGAACTCCGTCGCGGGGAGTGGAACAAGGGCGAGTACTCGAAAGCCCGCGGGCTGCATGGGCGGACCCTCGGGATCGTGGGCCTCGGGCAGATCGGCCGCGAAATCGCGAAGCGGGCCCTGTCCTTCGGCATGAAGGTCATCGCGTGGTCCCGCCAGCTCACGCTCCAGGACTGCATCGAACTCGGCATCGACTATGCCGAGACGCCGCTCGACGTGGCCCGGCATGCCGATGCCGTCACGGTGAACGTCGCCTCGACCCCGGAAACCAAACACTTGGTCAACGCCGAGTTTCTCGGGGCCATGCGGCCCGGCGCCTTCCTGATCAATACCTCTCGCGGCTCGGTGGTGGACGAGGCGGCCTTGCTCGACGCGATGGCCGCGAAGGGGATTCGCTGTGGCCTCGACGTCTATCAGGGCGAGCCCGGGACCTCGAAGGGACAGTTCGACTCCGTGCTGGCCAAGTCCGCCGGGGTGTACGGGACCCATCACATCGGCGCCTCGACCGATCAGGCCCAGACGGCCATTGCGCACGAGGTCATCCGGATCGTGCAGCAGTTCACCAAGACCGGCGTCGCCCTTCACTGCGTCAACCGGCTGGCCAAGAGTAGAGCCACCCACGTCCTGTCGGTTCGGCACCAGAACCAGCCCGGGGTCTTGGCCCACGTGTTCCGGGTCCTCTATGACGAGAAGATCAATGTCGAAGAGGTCGAGAACATCGCCTATCATGGCTCGGAGGCGGCCAGCGCCCGGGTCCACGTGACCGGGCAGCCGAGTCAACACGCCATTGACGAGATCAAGGGCGGGAACCCCAATGTCATCAGCGTCGATCTGACGGAAATCAGGCGGTAACCATGGAACGGGTTCACAATTTTAACGCCGGTCCCGGCGTGCTTCCGGAGTCGGTCCTCAAGGCGGCCCAGCGGGACGTGTGGAACATCGCCGGCTCCGGGATGGGCATCATGGAGCACAGCCACCGCGGCAAGGTGTTCGAGAAGATCATCGCCGAAGCCGAAGCCGATGCTCGCTCGCTCGCCGGGATTCCCGACAACTACCGGGTGCTGTTCATTCAGGGCGGTGCCACCCAGCAGTTTGCCATGGTGCCGATGAACCTGTTGCCCGCCGGGCGGACCGCCGATTACTTGATCACCGGCGTCTGGTCGGAGAAGGCCGTCAAGGAAGCGAAGAAGTTCGGGGCCACCCATGAGGCCGTGTCCGGCAAGGCGTCGAATTTCACCGAGATTCCGCTGGCCGATGCCATTCGATACTCCGACCATCCGGCCTATGTCCATCTGACGACCAACAACACGATCTACGGCACCCAGTGGCGGAGCGAGCCCGCGGTGCCGGCCGGGGTGCCGCTGATTGCCGATACCTCGAGTGATATGTTCAGCCGGCCGATCGACGTCTCCAAGTACGGCCTCATCTACGCCGGCGCCCAGAAGAATCTCGGTCCGTCCGGGATTGTCGTGGTGATCATCCGCGATGACCTGGTTGAGCTCGGACCCTCGGGTCTTCCGACGATGATGCAGTACCGCACCTACGCGAAGGAAAAGTCGCTTCACAACACCCCGCCCACCATGGCGATCTACATGGTGGGGCAGGTGGTCAAGTGGATCGCCGAAACCGGCGGACTCGCCGCGATGGCCGAGCGGAACGCCGAAAAAGCCAAACTGCTCTATGACGTCATCGATCAATCGGCGTTCTTCCGGGGCACCGTGGCGGCGGGGAGCCGGTCGCTGATGAACGTGTGTTTCCGGGCGCCGACCGAAGAACTCGAAAATCAGTTTTGCGCTGAGGCGGACAAGCAGGGGCTGGCCGGCCTCAAGGGGCACCGGTCGGCGGGGGGCATGCGAGCCAGTATCTACAACGCCTGTCCTCGCTCCAGCGTCGTCGCGTTGGTCGAGTTCATGAAGGCGTTCGAGCGGGCCAACCCCCGGACGTAACGCCCGTACGCCACCCCGGCGATCAGGTCGTAGAGCACGTGAACGGCCATCGCCGGGTACAGCGACCCGGTGAAGAGCACGAGTCCGTGGAAGAGCAGCGCAAAGCCCGCGACCACCGGCACGGCTCGCCATCCCTGCACCAGATGCGACACCCCGAAGATCGCGGCGGCGATCAGTACGCCCGCCGCCGCTGATCCGGTTACCTGGGAGACGATCCAAAACATCACGCCCCGATAGGTAATTTCTTCGCCAACACCGGCCAGAACCGACACCGCCGCCCAGAGCGCATGGTCGGTGGCGTCGATCGGCGCGATCAACTGAATCCGCCGGTCTCCGGCCGCGGCCTGCCGCCGCCACTCGGGCCACCCGAGGAACACCGCGAGCGCCGTCGCCAAGAGCCCGAGCGCGGCCAGCCAGTGGCCCACCGCGGGACGGTAGGGCGCGAACAGCGGGATGCCGAGTGACCAGGCCGTGCCTAACGAAAGTCCAGTCAGCGCGACTTGCTGAGCGATGACGCCGGCCAAGTAGCGTTTCTTGGGCGGCAGGGCCCCGGTGGCCAGCTGGTTCCGGCTCCGCCACGCGGCCCACGGAATCACCCCGCCGAACAGCACGAGGAACCAGAGCCCGACGAAGCCGACCGCGGTCGGGTCGGACTCGGCGCCGATCACAACGCTCCGGCCGCCCGGCGAACCCGTTGCACGATGGCGCTGAGGCCCTGGGTCCGCATCATGCCGAGGGCCTCATCGAGCTTCATCAAGTGGAGGAGGTCGATGGGCAGGTTCGCGGCCTCGCTAACGGGTTGGCCGTCGAGCGCCCGGATCAAGAGCGAGAGGAAGCCGCGCACCGTCGGCGATTCCCGGGGCACATCGGCATGGAGGCGGAGCAGGTCGCCCTCCCGCTCGAGCCACAGAAAGACCGGGGTTTGGCACTCGGCGATCCGATGGGCCTCCCGGTCCCGGTCGTCCCGGAATCGCTCGGGCAACTCCGGGAGTTTCTTGGAGGCGTCGAGCAAGGCGTCGAGCCGGGTGCTCCGGTCTGCGGCCCCGAATCGTCGGATCAACTTGTCGATCATCATGATATCGGGTCAAATTGGTTGAGCACCCCACAATCTACCCGGAGTCACTCCGATGAGCCCGACGCTCCCCGGCCCGCTGGTCAGTACCGATTGGTTGGCCGCCCATCTCGGCCAACCCGGTCTCGTGGTCGTCGACGCCTCCTGGTACCTGCCGGCGATGGCGCGGGATCCGGGGGCCGAATATCTGGCGCACCACGTTCCGGGCGCGGTGTTCTGGGAGCTCGATCGGTTGGCCGACCCGGGCAACCCCTTGCCCCACATGTTGCCGGACCCCGCGGTTGCGGGTGCCCAAGTCGGCGCCCTTGGCATCGGCGACCGGGATGCCGTGGTAGTCTACGACGGCTCCGGCATCCAGATGACCGCGCCCCGGGTCTGGTGGCATCTCAAAGTGCTAGGCCACCAGTCGGTGGCCGTGCTCGACGGAGGACTCGCCAAATGGCGGGCCGAATCCCGGCCGACCGAGTCCGGCCCCGTGGTACCGGTGCCGGTGTCGCACGCCGTCGACTGGCACGGCGAGTTGGTGAAGGACCTGCCCGCCGTGCTGGCGCTCGTCGGCGGGGACGAGGTGACGCTGGTCGACGCCCGGGCGGCCGGCCGGTTCGAAGGGCGAGATCCCGAACCTCGTCCGGGGCTCCGGCTGGGGCATGTCCCCGGGGCCCGCAACCTTCCGTTTGCGACCCTCGTGGGGCCGGGAGGCCAACTGCTCCCCCAATCGGAACTCGAGCGGCGGTTTGAGGAGGCCGGCGTCGATCTCGGCCGGCCCGTCATCGCGTCGTGCGGCTCGGGGGCCACGGCGTGCGTCATCGCCCTCGCGCTCGAGGTCGTGGGTCATCGCGACTACGCGGTGTACGATGGCTCGTGGGCGGAGTGGGGCGCCCGAGACGATACGCCGATCGAACGCTAGCGGCACCGCCTGAGGAGGCGGGCCGGGGCCGGATGATACGGTAGGGCCCGCTTGGCGGCCTCCGCGTGCGGCAACGCGGCCGGGCATCCGGTTCGCCCCGCCAACAACAAATGCAGCCGGTAGTTGCCCGGATCAAACCGGATGGCCGCCTCCATCTCCCTCGACGACCACCCATTCCCCGCCGACAGAATCGTGGCCGCTTGGCCTCCACTCTTGGCCGCCAGGCCACCGGTCACCAGGACGAACCAACCGACCGAGCGGAGCCGTCGGCCGGCAATCGCCAACTGACGGACCGGCCGCGTGGCCGGTAGCAGCGCGCCGATTCCGGCCATGACCACGAAGGTCGGCGGTGCCAGCAGGAACACCGCATCGAACAACCCTTCGACCGCCGCGCCGGCCAAGAGGGCGAGCCCGGCGATGGCCGCGGTCCCATGGTCGGGGTCACGGGCGCGGCGGATGGCCACCAACCCGAAGGCGAGGCCCGTCAGCAGCCACAGTCCGGCCCCGAGCGGGCCGCGCTCGACCAGCATCGCGATCCAATCGCTCGACGGCCACGGATTGGTCGGGATCGGGTCGTCACGGTCGAACGACGGATCGTTCGGCGTGGTGACCAACGGATACTTGACCAACCAGTTGCCGGGTCCGGTGCCAAGCAGGGGATCTTGTTGCACCAACTCCAGGCTGTTCCGATACTGGATCAGGCGCCCGCGCCCGGAGCCCTCCTGATAGTTGAGCACATCGCGAAACGAGTCCCGATAGGGCGACGAGGAGCGCCATTCCAGTTCGTTGGGGACGACCATCGCCGCGAGACCGCCGAGCCCGCCCGCAGCAAACAGCGCGAACAGCCGCCGCCGGGAAATTCGGGGCGGGCCGCCCCGCGTCAACAACGCGGCCAGCGAGGCGACCACCACCACGGTCCCCGCGCCGACCCACGCCGCCCGGGATCGCGACAGCACGGTTGCCGCGATCATCACGGCAATCGCCAGCCCGGCAAACAGCCCCACCAGCCGGCTCCGGGCCGAGGCCAGGAGCCAAGCGGCCAACGGCAGCCCGAGCACCATCAAATGCGCCATGAAGTTGCGGTTGCCGAGGGTCCCACCCGGCGCCCGGGTGTCGGCCAGGAGATCGGACGACCAGCCGTAGGCCTGCAGCAGTCCGGTGCTGCCTGCCGCCACCACCGCCACCAGGAGCGGGACCACGACCGCGGCCCGGCCCAGGCGGCCGGCGATCATCCGCGCCACGAAGAAGATCGCCAGGCCGCCAACCGTGACGCCGAGGGCTCGAAAGGAAATCCACCGGTTGGTGGCCGCCACCGCGCTCGCGACACTGAAGAGCGAAAATCCGGCCAGCAAGAGTTCGGCGATGCCCAATTCGATCCGGTCAGCCCGGATCAAGACGATGACCCCCGCCAGCAACGCCGTGAGGAGTAACCCGAACTCCTTGGGCACCGTGAACCGGTCGAGGTCGAACAGGTCGGACGGCAGCACCGCCAGCACCACCACCAGCGCCCCGAGAGCGAGGACGGCGGCTGCCAGGATCCCGACGGCCACATCCAGCCGGGATGACCCTCCGGCCCGGATGGGCGGGTTTTCATTCATGGCCGGATAGTAGACGGACTCGCCGACCGGTCAACCACCGCCGACCAACTTAGATTCTCTCGTCATGTCCGAATCCGAATCCGAATCCGAATCTGAATCCGAGCCCGAGGTCGTGATCGCCGCCACCGACCGGCCGCTCCCGATCGCGGTCCGGCGGATTGCCGATGAGCGGGTTCCCGCCGACTTGGTCGGGCTCGCGACCTATCTCGACGACCGCTTGATTGCCCGGTGTGCGGTGCCGGAGGAGGTCGCGGAGTTCATCGAGGGCAAAGGCCTGTTCGAGCAGCCGGCCCAACTCGTGTTGGCGGCCAAAGAAGAGGCCCCCGGTCTCCAGTGCCGGTTGTTTGCCCTGGTGGAGGTGGCCGCGGAGCGGCGGGGAGAACCCGAGGAGCCATGGGCAACCTCGGTGCCGAGCTTCGAGGCCACCACCCAGGCCGACTCAGTCCAGGCCACGCCCCAGGGCATGGTTTTCCTCGGCCTGATCGTTCGCTTTGCGAGGGACCGCAAGCATCCGGACAATCTGGGGCTCGAAGCGGCCGATGTGCTCCGCCGGGTCGTCGAGGGCGAAACCACCGAAGTGGTCGACCGGGTCCTCGACGACCTTCTCGGCGGCGGGCCGCTCCCTTAACATTCCGACCTTCCCAGTCGCAATACCACGACCGGCCCGAGGATCGAGACCGTTATGAACACCGTAACTCCAATTGAATCTAGAGGTTATGCAACGCCTGAGGCGCTGGTCAGCACCCAGTGGGTGGCCGACCATCTGGCCGATCCGAAGGTCCGGCTGCTCGAATCCAACGAAGATGTCCTGCTCTACGAAACCGGCCATATCCCGGGCGCGGCCAAGATCGACTGGGTCACCGAACTCAACGATCAGCTCGTTCGCGATTACCTGATGCCGGAAACGATGCAGCAACTCCTCCGGGCCAAGGGCATCGACCAAGACACCACCATCGTGTTCTACGGCGACCGGAACAACTGGTGGGCGACCTACGCCTTCTGGGTCTTCCGCCTCTTTGGCATCGAACGACTTCGGATCATGGATGGCGGTCGGCAGCGGTGGGCCGAGGAGGGCCGCCCCCTGGTGACCGAGCGGCCGACCCTCTCGCCGGGGAGCTTGATCGTG
This sequence comes from Gemmatimonadota bacterium, assembly GCA_031375485.1. Classification (GTDB taxonomy): domain Bacteria; phylum Gemmatimonadota; class Gemmatimonadetes; order Gemmatimonadales; family GWC2-71-9; genus SHZU01. The sequence continues at coordinate 17,371 of JANMHX010000361.1, forward strand.
GGGCAGCGGAAGGACCCCCCGATTCGGGCCCTCCGGGATGATGTCTTGGTGCACGTCCGGGCCGCCCGGCGATTGATCGATGTCCGGAGCGGGGAAGAGTACCGCGGCGAGCGGATGCACATGCCCGACTATCCGAATGAGGGCGCCATCCGCGGCGGACATATTCCGGGGGCCAAGAATGTGCCGTGGGCCCGGGCCGTCGATGCCGACACCCACGTCTTCAAGACCGCCGCCGAACTGCGGGCGATCTACGAGGGGGAGCAAGGCCTCAAGCCCACCGACGACGTGATTACCTACTGCCGGATCGGGGAACGCTCCTCCCACACCTGGTTCGTCCTGACGTATCTGCTGGGCTACGCGGATGTTCGCAACTACGATGGCTCATGGACCGAGTGGGGCAATGCGGTTCGGATGCCGATCGAACGCCCGTGACATTCGTCCCGAGGATTTGAATGCTTTGGTCACTCGCTGTTGCCACGCTGCTCGCCGGGCCGACGCCCGCCGCGGCTGATTCCATCAAGTGGACGATCGACCCGGTTCACTCCGAGGTCTCCTTCAAGGTCCGCCACTTTGTGACCAAGGTGCCGGGCACCTTTACCCAATGGAGCGGCGACATTCTGGCCGACCCGGCCAAACTGGCGGGCGGCTCGGTGGCGGTAGCGATCCAGGCCGCGAGCATCAGTACCAAGAATGACCGCCGGGACACCCACCTTCGGTCGGCCGATTTCTTTGCCGTCGACAGCTTCCCGACCATCACCTTCAAGAGCACGAAGGTCGAGGTCACCGGCTCCGCGCTCCGCCTCACCGGCGACTTGACCATCCGAGGGGTGACCAAGTCGGTGGTGCTGGAAGGCGAATTCGGCGGTACCTTTGGTCCGGCCGAAGCGGGCAAGCAGAAGATCGGTTTTTCCGCCTCGACCAAGGTCAACCGTCTCGACTACGGCCTCCGGTGGAACCGGCTCGTGGAGGGCGTCAACATGCTCGGCGACGAGGTCGAGATCCTCATCAACATTGAAGCGACTAGGGCTTAACGAGAACATGACTGGATCTTCAGCGGGGCAAAGCGGTACTCCGATTCGGATGGTGGCGGGCAAACTCCAGGTCCCCAATCATCCGATCATTCCGTTCATCGAAGGCGACGGTACCGGCCCGGACATCTGGCGGGCGTCCGAGCACCTGTTCAACGCGGCCGTCGCGAAGGCGTACGGCGGCACCCGGCGGATCGTCTGGCGGGAAGTCCTGGCCGGCGAAAAAGCCAAGAATCGGGTCGATAATTGGCTTCCCGAGGAGACCCTGTCGGTCATTCGAGAAAATTTGGTGGCCATCAAGGGGCCGCTGACGACGCCGGTGGGCGGCGGTATCCGCTCGCTCAACGTCGCGCTCCGCCAGCAGCTCGACCTCTATGCCTGTGTTCGCCCGGTGCGCTGGTTCGAGGGCGTGCCGTCGCCGGTCAAGCACCCCGAGCAAGTGGAGATGGTCATCTTCCGGGAGAATACCGAGGACATCTACGCGGGGATCGAGTTTCAGGCCGGCACCCCGGAAGTCAAGAAACTTCGGGACTTTTTGATCAAAGAGATGGGCGTCAAGAACATCCGGTTTCCGGAAACCAGCTCGCTCGGGGTCAAGCCGGTGTCGGAAGAGGGCACGACCCGGTTGGTACGGGCCGCGCTCGAGTACGCGCTCGCCAATGGCCGGAAGAGCGTGACGCTGGTGCACAAAGGCAACATCATGAAGTACACCGAAGGTGGCTTCCGGGACTGGGGTTACCAACTCGCCAAACGCGAGTACGGCGCGGTCGAGATCGACGGCGGCCCGTGGTGCAAGCTCCCGAACGGCCTCATCGTCAAGGACGTGATCGCGGATGCGTTCCTCCAGCAGATCTTGACCCGGCCCGCTGAGTATGACGTCATCGCGACCCTCAATCTGAACGGGGACTACATCTCCGACGCCTTGGCCGCGCAGGTCGGTGGCATCGGGATCGCGCCGGGGGCCAACATCAACTACGTCACCGGTCACGCCATTTTCGAGGCCACCCACGGCACCGCCCCGAAGTACGCCGACCAGGACAAGGTCAACCCGGGCTCGGTGATCCTGTCCGGCGAAATGATGTTCCGGTACTTGGGGTGGGTTGAGGTGGCTGATTTGATCATTCGGTCGCTGGACAAGACCATCGCGCAGAAACGGGTGACGTACGATTTCCATCGGTTGATGGAGGGCGCCACGCTGCTCAAATGCAGTGAGTTCGCCAACGCGATGGTCGAGAACCTCTAGGCCTCCGCGGCTGGGCTCAGGCCTCCCTGAGCCCAGCGGTCATCCCCACTGCAGCCACCCACACCAGGTCAGCCACCAGCAGGTGGAGGAGTTGGATCGGGATCGGCACCAGCAACACCAGGTTGACGACCCCGATCGCGACTTGGGCGACCAACAACCCGATCAACCACCGCCCCGACGCCTGAACCAAAGGGGCGGGGACCTCCCGAAGCGCCCGAACCGCTACCCAGGCACCTCCGAGCGCCGCCCCGATGGCGAGCGCTGGGTGAAAGATCCGGAGCCGGAGCAGGAAGTGGGCGGTGGGCGAGGTGTCTTGGGCTAGACCGGCCCGGAGGGACTCCGCCGGAAACAGGGTGTCGCCCAGGGCCGTGATGGCGCCGGTGATGCCAACCACCAGGATCGCGCCCATCGTGAACCAACCGAGCCGAACCAGGCCCGGCACCGTGAACGGTTGGGGTCCCGGATCCGGCCGGTCGGCCCAGAGCCAGGTGAGGGTCAGGAAGGCCAGCAGGAAGAAGGTGTTGGCCAGATGCACCGCTAGGTAGGCCGCCCGGAGCCCGGAGTCATTGTCGGCCACGAGTTCGAGCAGTACCAGGCCGGCGCCCACCAAGGCCTCGATGATGATGAATACCAGGCTGAGGACCGCGGCCCGTCGGACCCGGTGCCCGGGCGTGGTGGTCCGAAACGCCACGACACAGAGCCACACCACGGCCACCAGCGCCAGGCCGCTGGTCAGCCGGTGGGCGAACTCGATCATGGTGTTGATCGCGGGGTCTCGGGGGACCACGACCCCGTTGCAGAGCGGCCAATGGCGGCCGCAGCCGGCGCCGGCTCCCGAGGCTCGGACGTAGCCGCCCCAGATGATCACGAGGAGATTGTAGCCCAGCGTGGCCCGGGCCAGTTGGCGAAGCGACATCCTGGAAAATAGCCGCCCGGGCCTCGAAACTATCGGACCCGTTCCTTCCAAGCCTCCACCGAATCCACCGGGGCGCCCGCCGGGGCGATCAGGCGGTGACTCACCACATTCGCCGCGCGCCACTGTTCCAGGAGCAGCGGGCCGAACGGCGTGTCGTAGCCGACCCGGATCAGGTCGCCCAGTTGCTGGTACCGGTTCGGGGTGAGCCCGTCGATCAGCTTGATCGACCCACCGAGCGCCTCAATGGCCTTGGCGGCGGAGATCGCGGCCCAGGTGCCCTCTCTCTGGGCCCGAAGGGCCAAGCCCTCCGCGCTGGCCCCGGCTGGTGCGGCCAGGGACTTCCTGGCCAATCGGGACTCGGCCTTGGCCTCATCGAGCGCGGCAGCTTGGTCTTTCGCCACGGCTGCGACGGCGACTTCTTGTGCAACCTCGGTGCGAGCCGGTGGGACCGGGGCCGGGCTCCCGGCGGCCGTCGGCGTCGGGGCCGCCGAGGCCGGCCGGTCCCGGCGCTCGGCTGTCTTGGCCCGTTCGGGCTCGGCCCCCGCCGCCGCCGGCGGGGCCTGATTCGCGGCGCTCGGCGGAGCGACAGCTCCGACCTCCCGGTATGAGATCGTCTCGGGCGCCGCCGATTTCCGGTCTCGAAAGGACCAGCCGAGGCCGACGGCCGCCACGATCGTCGCGGCCCAGGCGAGTCCCGGTGCCCACGCCGGGAGCCGCCGCCACCCGCGGGGACGGGGGACCTGATCGGCGGCGGCCGCCACCCGCGCCGGCCTGACCCGTGCCACCGCCGGTTGTTCGTCGAGAACGGTGATCATAGCAGACGCCTCATCGCGAAACCGCCTGGCTTCCTCGAGCCGGGTGGCGCAGGCCCCGCACGCCGCGAGATGGGCCTCGATCCCCTTGAGCTCCGCCGACTGGACTTCACCGTCGAGCATCGCGTGGAGCACGCCTTCTTCAAGATGCGACATGATTCTCTCCCTCCTTGGCCCGATAGGCCTCGACCAGTCGTCGGCGGGCCCGCGCGAGCGTCGTGCCGATGGCGCCCTTCGCCAAGCCGATCGTGGCCGCGATTTCGTCGTAGTTCATTCCCTCGGCCTGCAGGAGCAAGGCTTCCCGATCCCGCTCCGACAATGTCGCCAACGCCGAACGGACCCCGGCCACTCGTTCGTCCCGGATCAACTCGTCATCGGGGCTCTCGGTGGCGGTCGGCATTTCGCCCCGATAGAGTTCCAACCGCCGCCCTTGGCGGACCGATCGGCGGCCTTCCTCCCGGACCAAGTTGAGGGCCACCGCAAACAGCCACGGCCGAGGATTTCGGGGCGGCGCGGCTACGGCTCGGGCAAAGACCTCTTGGGTCAGCTCTTCGGCCCGGTCGCGGTCGCCGGTCCGGCGCGTCAGCATCCGGATCAGGGAGTCTCGATAGAGGGCATAGAGCTCGGCGACGAAATCGGTCATTCAGGACACTAGCTATGTGGTAGACGGATGGGGAGATGCCACGGGGGGCCGGGGTTGCACACTGGGAGGGCTTAGCGGGCGGCCGACCCTGCCTTCTGGTCGAGGGTGCCCCGGATTAGCAGGGCCAGTTCATTCACCGTGAACGGTTTGTGGATCAACGTGACCCCCGGCTCGGTGAGCCCCTTGCGGTCGACTTCGTCCCGGGTATAGCCCGACATGAACACGATCTGGGTGTCCGGGCGCTCGGCCCGGATCACCTCGGCCAGTCGGAGTCCGTTCATTTCCGGCATCACAACGTCGGTCAGGAGGAGGTCGATCTTGTGGGGGTACTCCCGGCTCACCAGCAGGGCGTCCGCCCCGTGGCGGGCCTCCAGGACGGTATAACCGGCAGCGGCCAGAATCTTCCGCACCATGCTCCGGACCGAGTCCTCGTCTTCAGCCACCAGGATGGTTTCGGTCCCCGCGGGCAACCGCGGCGGGGGGCCGATCCGCTCGGCATGGCCTTCCGGCGCCGATTTGGCCGGTAGATAGACGACGAACGTGGTGCCCCGATCGGGGGCGCTTCGGAAGCCGATCCGGCCGCCGGCCTGTTCCACGATCCCGTAGACCGTCGACAGACCGAGCCCAGTGCCGTGTCCCGGCGGCTTGGTGGTGAAGAACGGCTCGAAGATATGGTTCTGGGTTTCGATGTCCATTCCGCGCCCGGTGTCCGCCACCGTGAGGGTGACATACTCACCCGGGTCGAGTGGAACCAACCCGGGCTCCCCCTCGGGGCCGGCCAGGAAGCGGCCGGTTTCGATGGTCAGGCGCCCTCCCTCCGGCATCGCGTCGTGGGCGTTGACGGCGAGATTGATGATCACCTGATGGATTTGAATCGGGTCGGTCTGGACCCAGTTGGCCTCGCCGGCTTGGAGCATCACGACCTCGGTGTCGGCCCGCACCAGGCGGGCCAGCATCCCGCGGCATTCTTCGACCACGCCATTGAGGTCGACCATCTTGATCTGGATGACCTGCTGGCGGCTGAACGTCAGCAACTGTCGCGTCAGACTACTGGCCCGGGATACCGCCCTGGCAATCTCACCGAGGTCCTCTCGCGCCGATCCGGCGATGCTCTGGTTGTCGAGCAACAGGTCGGTATAGCCGCGAATGGCGGTGAGGAGATTGTTGAAGTCGTGGGCAATCCCGCCGGCGAGCCGGCCGACGGCTTCCATCTTGGCCGATTGCCGGAGTTGTTTCCGGCTGGTGGCCAACCGGTCGGCGGCGGCGAGTTGTTGGGTGATGTCCTTGGCCATCAAGTACACCCCGCCGATTCCGCCCTCGCTGACCAAGGGAACCAGGGTGGCGTCGGTTTCGATCCGCGACCGGCCGCGGGGCTGCATGGCCATGCTGAAACGCTGCGGGTATCCGGTCAGCACCCGTTGGAACTGATGCCGGAACCCGGGTCGTTCCGGCTCGGGCAGGAGATCGGTAAAGGCCTGGCTGCTCAAGTCGTTCGAAACTTCGCCCAGGAGTTGTTCGGCCGCGGGATTGGCGGCCACGACCTCGCCGTTCCGGTCGAGGGTGAACACGGCGTCCGGCTGCAGCGTGAACACCGACTGGAATCGGGTATCCCGCTCCCGAAGCGCCCGGACGGTCCGGTTCCGTTCGATGGCGACGGCCGCGAGTGACGCGCCGACATCGAGCAAGGTCCGCGCAACCGCGGGCGGCGCACCGGCGGAGCGGTACAACATCATCATCAGCCCGAGGTCCGACCCGCTCTGGGACCGAACCGGGACGGCGACCACGGATTGAAATCCATGGGCGAGAGCCGCCCCGATCCAGGGGACGGACGGCAGAGCGCCCAAGTCCGCCATCGCGGGCCCGTCCACGAAGTGGAGGAGGTTGGTGACCGGCACGCCATTGAGCCGGTCGCCAATGGGGGTCGGCAGGCCCGGGGCCGCGCCTAACGTGGCGGAGTCGGAGTCGGGCGCCCGGATCAACACGGCGGCAAAGCCCCCCGGTGCTTCCTCGGCCATCGCCTCACAGAGGCGGTCCAACGAGGTCCGAAGCGGGGTGTCGGCCACCAGCAGCGAGAGGATGTCGTGCTGGATGGCCGACAGGCGTTCGGCCCGCTTCCGGGCGGTGATGTCGACGTGGGCGATCAGGATCCGTCGAATCGGCTTGGCCTCGAGCGGGGCGGCTCGGAGCAGCACCCATTTCCGCTCGCCCTCGGTCGGCACCGCAAACTCGGTGACGAACTCGGGATCGATCCCGGCTTGGACCCGCTCGATGCCCTGCCGAACGGTTTCCTGGAGGGCGAAGTCCGGCCGGACCACCATCTGGAAGGCGGTGAAGTAGTCGGCGATCCGGGTCTGGTCTCGCCAGGCCCGGTTGGCCGCTGTGATGTGGCCCTCAGCGTCGATGACCACGAGTTGCGATGACAAGGCCTCGAGAAGAATCGAGAGCTCGTCGGCCGCTGCCCGGGTCGAGGAATCAGGCATCATGGGCGGATACGGAAGGAGGCCGGGTTGCCCCGGCCTCCCCGATTCCTGGTCCCGTGAATCTCAGCGCTGGAACCGAATCTTGGTCGGGGTCGCCCGCTGAGCCTGGCTCCCGTCGCCTACGGTCCCGTATTCGTTGTCGCCCCAGCAGTACGCCACGTTGTCCCTGGTGACACCGCAGGTGTGGAAATCCCCGGCGCTCAGACTCTTGAACTGGAGTCCGCCGGACACCGCCACCGGGGCGTTCTGAGACGCGGTGCCGCCATTGCCCAGTTGACCCTTACTGTTCCGGCCCCAGCAGTACGCCTCGCCGGTGGTCAGGAGACCGCAGGTGTGGCTGTATCCGGCCGAGATCGATCCGAAGACCAAGCCGCCGCTGACCGCCACCGGAATGTTGGTGGCGGCGTTGGCAGCGTTGCCGAGCTGGCCGTCGGTGTTGTCACCCCAACACCAGACCGCGCCGGCCTGGGTGAGGGCGCAGGAATGCTTGTACCCTGCGGTAACCGAGTCGTAGAGCCGGCCGCCCGACACGAGCTGCGGGAAGTACTCGTCGACTGAGTTGGCCCCGTTGCCCAACTGGCCTTCGCGGCCGAGGCCCCAACAGTATGCCGCGCCGCCCTGCCGAATGGCGCAGGTATGGACCCCACCGGCCGCAATGGCCGACCAGTCCCAGGGGCCGAAGAAATAGGTGCCGGCGCCGAACGGCGAGCCGAGCTCGACGGGGGCGTTGGCGTCGTGGAACGTGATCAGGGTCGACCCCGGAACGGTGGTGGTGTCGAAGGCGATGCTCGCCCCCAACTGACCCCGCTCGTTGTCGCCCCAGCAGTAGCCCCGTCCGCCGATCGAGATGCCGCAGCTGTGGACGCGGCCGGCCGAGACACTGAGGAACGGAATCGACGGCTTGACGGAGTTGGGCGAGTTGACCGACCGGGTGTTCGACCCGATCCCGAGTTGCCCGTTGTTGTTGTCGCCCCAGCAGTAGGCGATGTGCGAGAAGGTCACCGCGCAGCTGTGGAACAAGCCGCCGTTCATGGTGGCAAACGTCTGGTTGCCGATTGGGGGAACCGCTTGGGGTACGGCGTAGATCGGGCCGCTACCCGCGGCATCCTGCCCGATGCCGAGCTGGCCATCGCCGTTGAAGCCCCAGCAGTAGAGAACGCCGCCGTCGTCGATGGCGCACGAGCTCCGGCCGCCGGCCGTGATCGACTCGAACACGACGAACGCGGCACCCGAGATGGCGGTGCTGACGGTGCCGGCCGTGGCACTGAGGGACATGGGGCCGCCGTTGGAGCCGATGGTCCACTTGGCCGCCGTTCGGCCGGCGGAGTTGGAGACGGTGGTCGAGGGACTCACCGATCCGCTCCCCGCACTGGCCGCCCAGTCCACGGTGACACCGCCGACGCCATTTCCGAATTGGTCGGCGACCTTGACGACGATCGAATCGGGGAGGGGCCCGCCGGGCGTCCCGGTTTGGCCGGCGCCGCTGATCACGAGGATCTGCGCCGCCGCTTCCGGGGTGGCCGTGGCCGTAAATGACAGGGGGGGAATCGATCCGGCCGAGGCGGCGAGCGTCTGGGTCCCGGCAATGGTGCCGAGGGTCCACCGGACCCGGCTGATCCCTTGGGCATCGGACAGCACCGTCGGCGAGGACACGGTGCCGCCGCCGGAAACGACCGCGAAGGCGACCGGTACTCCAGTCTTCGGGTTGTCGAAGGCGTCGGTCACTTTGACCGTGATCTCGTTCGTCAGGGTATTGCCGACCTTGGAGGTCTGGGCATCGCCGGAGTTGACGGCCAGCTTGCTGGCAGGCGCGGTCGTCGCGTTGATGGCGAATGACACGGCGGGCAGGTCAGCAAAGGCGGCGGTCACCGATTGCACCCCGAGCGACCCGCCGAGGCGGTAGGTCGTCTGGGCCAATCCGCTGGCGTCGGTGGTGTCGATCTGGGGGGTGGTGACCCCTCCGGTCCCGCCACCAACGGCGAAGGTAACCACCGCACCGGCAACCGGTTCGTCTCGCTGATCGGCCACTCGGACGACGAGGGGCTGGGGGAGCAAGGTACCGATCGGACCGGTCTGGCCACTGCCGGAGACGACCTTGAGAGCCGCGATCCGGGGCCCATTCGGGCCCTCATTCTGACTGCAACCTGCCGCGAGCAGGGCAACGAGCGACGGAACCGCCACTCGTCGAGCCCAGGCTGAACGCCACTGCATATGCGTCCTCCAAGTGTTCGACTTCTTAGTGCTGCGTTGACTGAATTCGAGTCGGTCGAAGGCCCCGACTTGCCTCAGTAGATAACCGGTAACTCTTTGCATCTGTTCGCTTTGCGATCAATAATCTGGGCGTTTTCCGGCGGTTATTCGGACTCGGCTTCGGTCCAAAACTCATTGCGCCATGGCGTCAAGAAATTGTTCGCACCCCCAGTGTTTGGCAAGTTCCAGGCCTGGGATTGGGCCGATCGGGCCATTGGGAGGAGCCAGGCCAAAGCAGGTGGTAGCAAGGGCTTGACCGGCGGTGCCGTGGGGCCGTAGTTTTGCCGACTTGGCCGCGTGGTGGTTGTAGCTCAATCGGTTAGAGCGCCGGACTGTGGTTCCGGAGGTTGCGGGTTCGATCCCCGTCAGCCACCCTGGTTGACAGTGATTGTCATCGCCGGATTGTAGGTCCGTAGCTCAATTGGTAGAGCACCGGTCTCCAAAACCGGGGGTTGGGGGTTCGATTCCCTCCGGGCCTGTGGAGTTGTCGTTACGCCGCTATCGTCTAGAGGCCTAGGACATAGCCCTCTCAAGGCTAGAACACGGGTTCGAATCCCGTTAGCGGTATAACGACGACCCTGGCCTCATCGTCTAACGGTTAGGACACCACCCTTTCAAGGTGGTAACACGGGTTCGATTCCCGTTGGGGCTATAGAGCTCGGCACTCGGCGCTCGGCGCTCGGCACTCGGCCGAGTGCCGAGTTACCGAGCCCCGAGTGCCGAGAACGACGCACCGATAGCTCAATTGGTAGAGCAGCTGACTCTTAATCAGTAGGTTCCTGGTTCAAGTCCAGGTCGGTGCATTGCGGAGTTTGAAATGGCGATTTTGGTGACGGGTGGGGCGGGGTATATCGGGAGCCACGCGTGTCTCGAACTGCTCCGGGCTGGCCACGAGATCGTGGTCGTCGACAATCTCAGTAACAGTCACGAGGCCGCCCTCGTTCGGGTTGGCGAGTTGGCGGGCAAGCCGATTCCGTTCCACCGGGTCGATATTCGCGACCGGGCCGGCCTCGACCGGGTCTTCCGTTCCACCCCAATCGAATCGGTCATTCACTTTGCCGGCCTGAAAGCGGTCGGTGAGTCGGTGAGCCAGCCGCTCCGCTACTACGACAACAACATCAACGGCACGATCGTGTTGCTCGAGGTCATGAAGCAGTTCGGGGTCAAGACCCTGGTCTTCAGCTCCTCAGCCACGGTCTACGGCGATCCGGACCGGGTCCCGATCACGGAAGACTTTCCGCTCGCCGCGGTCAATCCCTACGGGCGATCCAAGCTGTTCATCGAGGACATGCTCCGGGATCTGTTCCGGGCCGAGCCGGAGTGGCAGATCGCCTTGCTCCGGTACTTCAATCCGAGCGGGGCGGATGCGAGTGGGCGGATCGGCGAGGACCCGAATGGGATTCCCAACAACCTCGTGCCCTACATCGCCCAGGTGGCGGTCGGCAAGTTGGCGCAGTTGTCGGTGTACGGCAGCGATTACCCGACCCGGGACGGGACCGGCGTCCGCGACTATATCCACGTCACCGATTTGGCGATCGGTCACTTGAAGGCGCTCGACAAGCTCAAGACCAAGCCGGGTCTCGTGACCTATAATCTCGGGACTGGTCAGGGGTACAGCGTCCTCGAGATGGTGGCCGCGTTTGCCCGCGCCGCGGGCAAACCGATCAATCACCGCCTGGCGCCCCGCCGGCCTGGGGATGCCGCGGAGTGCTGGGCCGATCCGGCCCGAGCCAAAGTCGAACTCGGCTGGGAGGCTCGTCTTGGGCTCGACCGGATGTGCGAGGATGCCTGGCGGTGGCAGTCAATGAATCCGGCGGGGTACGCCTAACGTCGGTCGTGTCGTCGGCCTCGGTCTCGTCGACTTTCGCCTTGAGGCCGGCGGCGTCGTTGACGAAGCCGTCGAGGGTCGTGGCGGGAAGGTAGCGAACGTCGACCGGCTTGAGCGCTCCTGTCCGCCGTGTCGCCGTGCCTTCACCGACGGCCGCGGACCGGCTCAGCACCACCCCGGCGATCGCCAGGACGCCGGTGGCCGCCGTCGCAACGACCCATCGTTTCACCCGGGACCACTCCGACACCAGCTCGAAGTGTCCGACCAGCAGCAGCGCCCCGACCGACCACCAAATCAGCACATCGAGGCCACCGAGGTCGACCGACGGCACGAACGAGCCGGCCCATTCCCGGGCCACGATCAACACCGACCCCACCGTTGAGATCAACACCGCCCACGCGAAGTGAGCCAGGAACCGAAACCGCTGCGCGACCAGCCGGTTGGTGAACGCCCAGCCGGCTGCCCAGAGCGCCGTGAAGATCATGACCGCCAAGCCCGGCGTGACCAGGTCCGCGGCGTCCACGGACCGGGTGCTCCCGAAATACTGGGTCGTCGCCGAAACCGTCACCGCGACCGCAAAGATGGCGATCATGATGCGGGGCTCGAACAACCGGCGGGCGATCCCTGCCCGTTGCGCCGGATCGAACAGCGCCGGCGGCACCGGCGCATCGGGCGACACGAACCGCAGGACCGAACGCCCAATCCTAAGCTCGACCCCCGCCGCAATCATGCCCTCCAGTCGGCAGCCGAGCGCCGAGCGCCGAGTGCCGAGTGCCGAGCCTCCTACCCACACCCCGTTGACCGAACCGAGGTCGGCGAACCGCCAGCCCCCGTCGTCAGTCGGCGCAATCACCAGATGCCGGGGGTCCGCGTAGGGGTCGTCGAGGATGACATCACACCGGAGCGCCCGGCCCACCGTCATCTCGGGTGCTCCGGGGTCGAGGCGGGTTCGCGACCGAATCCGGCCCCGGTGATCGGTCACTTCGATGATCAGCGGGTCGCCCATCGGATCCGTTCCAGGTATTTCTTGGTCAGACGCTGGGCATTCTCGAAGCTGACGCCGGACAGGCTGAGCGACGTGACCACGCCCGCGTCACGGGCGCCCAACACCGCCGCTTTGAGCTCCGCGTCGTAGAGACCGTCATATTTGGTGTAGCGCCTCACGCAGAACTGGGTCCGCATCACCATGCCGTGGTGGCGAATGTTGTTGTTCTGGCATTGGTAGTCGGTGACATCGTCCGGTGAGTCGAAGTCGTTGTGCTGCTGGCGAAATTCGGTGGTGTAGAGGCTGAAGAAGCGGAGCGGATTGAGGCCGCGGCTCACCAGCACCCGGTGGGTCAGCGATACGATGCCCGATGATTGAGACCCGGAGAGGTAGATCGCGTCGTCGGTCGAGCACTGGTGGTCGACCGACTCGAACAGGGCGTCGGCGTCCCGGTTGGCGTCAGCCCAGCAGCGGAAGAACGGCGCGGGCTGAGTCGGCAGGTCGAAGGGACCGATCCGCACGGTCGAGTCGGTGCCCTGGAACAGCGTACTGAGATAGGAGGCTTGATTCGCGAGGATCTGGCGGCCGATGTCGGCGGTGAAATCCGGGTCGTCGTTCCCAGCGTCGGCGGCGCGCTCGAGGAGGGGAATCGCGGCGTCGATCGGCACCAGGAAGCTCAAGGAGTTGCCCGCCGTGGCCACATTGACGCCGACCACCTCGCCGGCCCGGGTCAGGGCCGGGCCGCCGCTCATCCCGGAGTTGAGCGGGCCGCTGAAATGAATCTTCGGGTAGAGCGTGTGCTCCAGCAGGCCGTTGTATACCCCCTCGACAATGCTGAGTCCGAGGTCTTCCGGATGGCCTAACGAGTAGATCCGGGTTCCCTTGGCAATCAGGACGGGCCCGAGCGAGAAGAACCGGGTGGTTGGCCGGTCGGTGCCGACGACCGCGAGGTCCCGGATCACGTCCACCGCCAGGATCCGTCCGGCGCGCGCGGTTCCGGTTTGGTCGAGCCACTCGATGCGGTACCGGGGGTCGTCGACCGCCTCCGCCACCACGTGATAGTTGGTGAGCAGGTCGCCGGCGGCGGTGACGAAAAAAGCCGATCCGAGCGAGGCCTTCGCGCCCGATCCGGACTCGACCACTTGAATCTTGGCGGTGTGATCGGCGAACCGCCGAAACACCGCGGCCGACACTTCGTCGGCTGCTGGGGTTTGGGCGAGGCTGGTGGAACCGAGGAGGACCAGCAGGGCCAGCCCGAGCGGAGCCTCCCGGGTCACCGCTTGCCCCGGCGGGTCCAAATCAGAATGACGCCGCAATTCTGGCCCATGGCCCGGTACTGCAGCGGCGCGCTGCCGGGGCCCTGATGAATCTCGATGCCCTCGATGTCCTCCGGGAGCACCGGCAGCGACAGGCCGGCTTCGGCATCGAGTGGGATCCGGAGGCCGTCGATGAAGACGGACGGCTCGCAGGCGGAAGAGAAGCCGCTCCCGCCGCGGAGCGAGACGATCCGGTAGTCGCTGATCCCGACCGTTTCGACCTTGATCCCGGCCAAGCCGCGGAAGAGATCCTCCGTCCGGATCGATCCTTTACGGACGATGTCCTCGCGGGTCATGAAATGTCCGCCGATGTTCGTGAGCCGGCGCTGCTCGAACTCCGACCGGGTCCGGTCTCGGGCCGTCACGTTGAGTTCGGGCATCGTCGTGACCGCCCGGGCCAAGGCGAGTGTCGTGGTGACTTCGTGGGCCGGCCGGATCTCGATCTCAACCCGCTTCCGGGTGAACCCGATGGCGCGGGCCTCGACCATCTGGGTGCCGCCTTGGAGGCTGTCGAGCGTAAACGAACCATCGGCGGCGGTCTTGGCCACCCGGTCGGTTCCGAGCACCAGCACTTGGGCGTCGGCCAGCGGCCGGCCGTCGGCGGTCACTTTGCCGGAGACCCGGGCGGTGGCCGGCCGAGCCGCGCCGGTTCGATCGATCGTGAGGCGGCGGATCGCAAACGGCCGCTCTTCGAGGCGGAGCTCGAGCGCCTGGCCGGTCACTCCGCCGGCCATGGCCCGGACCAAGACCGCCACGTCGTTCGGGATGCCACAGAGTTGGAAGCGGCCGTTCGGATCGACGGTGGCGCGGACGAGACGCGGCCGCCGGGTCATCGCGGCCGTCCGGGACAGCGTGATCTCGGCCCACTCACCCTTGACCTCGGCCCCGGGAATGACGGAATCGGACGCGGCATCGGCCAGGGTGCCGAGGAGCATCCCGGTCTTCGGCTCATGAACGCCGGGGCAGAGGCGGTTATAGATCGTGGCCCCGTTGGGCGTGGCGAGGGTGACACTGATGTCGATGCCGGTGCCGAGCTGGATCACCCGGTCGGGCGGGGAGAACCCGATGCTGCTGAGCGTCGCGTGGGTGAACGACAGCGTGTACCGGCCCCCGGGGACGCTATCGAATCGAAAGACCCCCCGGGCATCCGATAGGGTGGCCCGCCCGAGTTCGACCAACTCGATCGTGGCATTGGCCAACGGGCCGTTGCCGAGGAGGCTGTCGACCACGATACCCCGGACCGACCCCATGATCGGGCGCGGGGTCTGGGCCGCGGCCCCGGACGTGAATCCGAGCAGCGCGGCCATGGCGAGTCCCTGAGCCCTGGGGATTCGAGTCACTCGAGTCAACGGACCTCACGGAGTAAGGCTCTGACCCTGGGGAAGGCCTGCTCGATATCGGCCAGCGAACACGCGCCCACCGAAATCCGAAACCAGCCCGAGTCGCCGGCCAGCCCGAAGGCCTGGAACGGCACCACCGCGAGTCCGGCCCGCTCCAACAAGAGTTGGCGGATGTCTTCGTTGGAGCGAACCGGGTGTCCATCGATGGACTTCCCCACCAAATCCAAGCGGAGCGAGAGATAGATCGCTCCTTGGGGATCGATGCAGTCGACCGGCAGGCCCTCGGCCTTGAGGCGCTCGAATCCTTGGAAGAGCAGGTCGAGCCGGGCCTTGATCGCCCCGTGCATGTCGGCTCGGTACGCCGCAATGGCCGCCGGATTGGCCAAGAACTCGGCCGTGCCGACCTGCTCCGCCCGAGGGGCCCACGCGCCCACGTGCCCGAGTAGGTCCTTCAGCCGGGCGATCACCGCCGGTGCCGCGAGGGCCCATCCAAGGCGGAGGCCGGTCGCCGCAAAGGCCTTGGAAATGCCGTCGAGGGCAATCACATAGGGCGCGGCCTCGGGCACCAGGGTCAACGGGTTGACGTGGAGCGCCGGCGGATAGGCGAGCGACCCGTAGATCTGGTCGAAGAATACGAACAGTTCGCGGCGGCCCGCCTCGCGGCGCGCCTCGTTCTCCTGGACCACCGCCTCGAGGATGGCGCGGAGTTGCTCGGGGCCCATCATGGTGCCGGTCGGGTTCCCGGGCGAGCAGAGGCAAAGGAGTGCGGCGGTCGGGAGGTGCGGGACGATTTGCTCCAAGGTCGGCTGGAAGCCGTTTTCTTGGGTGGCCTCGATCGCGACGGATGCCGCGTCCGTGATTTCGGCATAGTAGTCGTTGTTCCACGACGGGACCGAATACACCACGGTGTCGCCCGGGTCCAGCACGGCTCGGTAGGCGGCGTACACCACCGGCCGGCCGCCACCGGCGACCAGGACCGACTCGATCGGATACCGGACCCCCTGCTCGCGCTCGACATAGTCGGCGATGGCCTTCCGGAGCGGGAGGAGTCCCTCGGACGGGGGGTAGTTGGTTTCGCCGTTGGCCAGCGCCCGGGTGACCGCATCCCGAAGGACGGCCGGAATCGGGAACTGCTTCGGGTCGAAGTCGCCGACGGTCAGATTGCAGACCGGTTTGCCGGCGGCGATCATGGCGCGGACTTCACCCGCGATGCGAAGGATTACCGAACCCCGGAGCCGCCGGGCCATGGCGGACAGGGAGCGGTCAAGGTCGGCTTGGTTGCCAAAATCGAGGGCGGCGGAAGCGGTCGTAGTCATCCCGGAAATCTAGGCGGAATGGCCGATTTCGGCACCGACGGGGTTCGGGGGTTCTGGAACGCCCGGCGCCGTGTAGCTTAGAGCCATTCCCATTCACATTGTGGAGGTCGTCGTGGTCCGTTCGGTTCTCGTCTTGGGGGCAGTCGTGGGTGTGATGGGTTCGGCGGAGGCCCAGAAACGGGGCGGCGACGATCTCGGGCGTGAGATCGAGACCCGGCTGGAGCAAGTCATGCCGAAAGTGGTGGCCTGGCGGCGCGACATCCATCAGCACCCCGAGCTGGGCAACCGGGAGTTTAGGACCGCCAAGTTGGTGGCCGAACATCTCCGTTCACTTGGGATCGAGATTCGAACCGGGGTGGCCCATACCGGCGTGGTCGGCGTTCTCAAGGGTGGGAAGCCGGGCCCGGTTGTGGCCCTCAGGGCCGACATGGACGCGCTGCCGGTGACCGAGCAAGCCGACCTGCCGTTCCGGAGTATGGTTCGGACCGAGTACAACGGCGCCCAAGTCGGGGTCATGCATGCCTGCGGTCACGACAACCACGTGGCGATTCTCATGGGCGTGGCCGAGGTTTTGGCTGGGATGAAGGCCTCGATTCCGGGCACGATCAAATTCATCTTTCAGCCGGCCGAGGAAGGACCGCCGGCGGGTGAGGACGGCGGGGCACCCATGATGGTGAAGGAGGGCGCCCTCGAGAATCCTCGGCCGAGCGCCATTTTCGGTCTCCATGTCTGGCCGGGTCCAGTCGGACAACTGACCTATCGGCCGGGCGGCGCGATGGCCGCGGCCGACGGGCTCGAGATCGTCGTCAAAGGCCGCCAAACCCATGGCGCGGTTCCGTGGGGCGGGGTCGACCCGATCGTGGTGTCCTCGCAGATCGTGTTGGCCCTGCAGACGATTGCCAGTCGCCAAATCGACGTGACCTTCAATCCGGCCATCGTGACCATCGGGTCGATTCAAGGCGGCAATCGCGGGAACATCATTCCGGACAGTGTCGTCATGGTCGGTACCATCCGGACGTTCGACGAGGGGCAGCGGAAGGACATCCAGATGCGGGTCCGGCGCACGGCGGAGGAAATTGCCAAGGCCTCGGGAGCGACCGCGGTGGTGAAGATTCCGGACGCTGGGCTGTTGACCTACAACGATCCCGCGCTCACCGACAAGATGGTGCCGACGTTGAAGCGGACGGCCGGGGCAGGGGGGCTGCAGTTGAGTGTCCCGATCACCGGGTCCGAAGACTTCCCTTCCTTCACCAAGGACATTCCCGGCCTGTTCTTCTTTCTTGGCGTCCTCCCCGAGGGCGCCGATCCGATCACCGCTCCCCGGAATCACTCGCCCTTGTTCTTCGCCAATGAGGCCGCCCTGCCGACCGGGGTCCGGGCCATGGCGAATCTGGCGATCGACTATCTCAAGATGAACGCGACCGGCAAGACCGCCGATCGTTAGGGCCGCCATGTCCGAAAGGTTGGTTCGCTCGCTGGGCCGGTGGACGCTCGCCGGCCTGGTGCTGAACGGGATTCTCGGGAGCGGGGTCTACGGGCTCCCCTCGTTGGTGGCCGGGAAAGTGGGCCCGCTGGCCTGGGTGGCGCTGCTGCTGGCGGCAGCCGCGATCGCGGTCATCGTGGCGTGCTTTGCCGAAGTTGCGTCGAGATTTCCCGGAACCGGGGGGCCGTTTCTGTACACCCGGGTAGCCTATGGCGACTTCGTCGGGGTCCAAGTCGGCTGGCTGCAATACCTCACCCGGCTGGCCTCGATGGCCACCAATATCAATCTCTTTGCCATCTACTTGGCGGAGTTCGTTCCGGCCGTTCAAGGCTGGTGGGGCAAGGCCATCGTCGGGGTCATCCTGTTGGGTGGCTTGGCGTGGATCAACATTCGTGGCGTCAAGAGCGGGGCGTGGATGAGTAACGTCCTGATCATCGTCAAGGTGGTGCCGCAGGCGCTGTTTGTGGTCGTAGGCCTCGGGCTCGTGTTGGCCCGCGGCCCGGTCGAGTCGGTGCCCGGCCCGTCCCTCACGGCGTTTGCCTGGGCCGATGCGTTGATGATTCTGATCTTTGCCTACGGCGGGTTCGAGAACGCCATCGTGCCCCTCGGCGAGGCCAAGAACCCGGAGCGCGACGCGCCGTTCGCCCTGTTCGTGGCCCTGGTGGCCTGCGCGGCCCTCTACACCGGGGTCCAGGTCGTCTCGACCCTGACGCTCGCCGATCCCTCGGCTCATCCCCGGCCCCTCGCCGAGGCGGCCCGTGTGCTGGTGGGTCCGGCGGGGGCCGTGTTCATGGTCATGGGCGCGTTGCTCTCGCTGTTCGGCTGGTTCGGCGGAGCGATGGTGGCTACGCCCCGGCTGACCTACGCCATGGCGGAAGACCGGGTCCTTCCGGCGGCCTTTGCCAGGGTCCACGACCGGTACCGGACTCCGGTGGTGTCGATCGTGGTGCTCGCGGTCATCTCGATGGCCTTGGCCATGAGTGGCGGGTTTCTGAGCAACCTGACGTTGTCGGTTGCCACCCGGCTGGTGGTCTACTTCCTGGTCTGCTTCGCCGTGCCGGTGCTCCGGCGCCGGGACGGCCAGGACCCGGCTCTTCCTCCGGCCCGGTTCTGTTTGCCGGCCGGCCCCCTGTTCTGGGTAACGGGCTGCGTATTCTCCTTGGCCATGGCCACCCGAATGAGTCAGAAGGAGTTCTGGATCCTGCTGCTGGTCGTCGGCTTGGCGTCGGGCAATTGGTACCTGTCGCGGCGGAGGCGTCCGGCGTGAGCGTGGTCGGGTTTG
>JANMHX010000290.1:0-4512 GCA_031375485.1 Gemmatimonadota bacterium
CCCAGAGACCGACGCCGCCGTGGTTCGCGCGATTCTTGGAGGAGAAGTACAGCGTGCCTGCTTCAGCCGGCATCCCCGATCCCGCATCCTCGACTACCACCGCCACCCGTCCATCCATCGGCATCGTCACCGTCACCGTCACCGGATCGGTGGCGCGGGCGCCCGCTTCCTTGGCGTTGATGATGAGGTTGAGCACCATCTGGTGAATGGCCGCCTTGGGCACGGCGACTACTGTCGGCTCGGAGGGTGGTTCGATCCGGAGTCGAAGCGTCGGCGTGTTGCGGACCAAATCCGCCAGGACCCTGATCTCGTCGAGAGCCTCTCCAAGGTCGGTGGTCGGCGGGTCGTCGGCCGAGGGCCGGCCCAGGCGGCTTAACAGCTCGAGCGAACTGATCATTTCCTCCAACGACCGGTCCACCCGGAGGGCCACCGCCGAACTCTGATCCTCCGCACCCAGACTCGCGCCGAGCGCGACGACTTGGAGATTGTTTCGGAGGTCGTGGGCGATGCCGCGCAACAGGTGCTGGGCCAGGAGGGCCCGGTTGAGCGTGATCAAGCTGGCGAGGGGCGGGACGCCGTCGTTCATGGGCGAAAATCATACGCCGCCCACTCGCCGGGAACAAGGTCGGCGCTTCGTTAGGCTCGGGGATGCTCCCGTTCGATCCAGGCGCCGTGGACGATCGGATCGCTCCGGTGACGGCGGAGGATCGTTTCCAGGGCGGCGGGCCCGAGGACGGCGCCTTTGGCCAGCAGTTTCATGCCCGAACTGGTGAACAGGTCGTCGGAGAGGACCATGCCCTCGGCCAGATCGCTCACCGGCACCCGCATCCGGGCCTCCTGCCAGTCCGCGTGACTGGATGCCCGGATGATCGCGTCGAAATAGGCGACCGCCAGCGGGTCGTACCGAGTCCCGGCGTAGTCATGGAGGCGCTCGACCGCAGCCTCCGGCGTCAGACCTCCCGCGGCCATCGCCCGTTCGTACTCGATCAGGATCCGGAGAATCCGCGACCGGAGCGGAATCTGACCCTGGCGGAGCCGGTCGGGGTGGCCGGTGCCATCCCAGTTCTCGAAGATCCCGCCGATCAGGTCGGCGGCACCCTCGAGGCCGTCGATCCGCTCCAGCAGCTCCTTCGCCGCCACACAGTACCGCCAGGAGTCGCCCTCGATGACGTCTTCGGGGCCCTCTGCCTGGTCTCGGTCGGTCCGGAGAATGACCCGGCCGATCTCATGGAGCCGGGCCGCGACCTCGAGGTCGCGAAGCAGTGGCTCGGGAATTTCAAACCGCTCGGCCAGCCGGGCCGCCAACCGGGCGGTCTCCGCACCGCGGAGCGCCGCGCCGGGCACGCTCAGGTCAACGATCTGGGCCAGCAGGTCGAGCAGCCGGTTCGAGCGGTCCTCGACGGCGCGGTGGAGCCGCTCGAGTTCGAGCTTGTCGGCTCGGAGCTGGTCGTGGAGGCGCTTCAGCCGGAGCATCGCCCCGATTTTGACGTCGAGTTCGGCGGCGCTGACCGGCTTGATCATGATGTCGTCGATGCCGGCGTCCGGATCGAGCCGGGCGTGGGCATCCGGCACGGCCGTCACGATGACGAACATCGTGCCTTCGAGCGTGGCCTCGCGGCGAACCTGGCGACAGAACTCGACCCCGTCGGCGCCGTCCATTCTGAGGTCGCTGAGAATCAGGTCCGGCCGGTGAATCTTCGCCGCTTCCAAGCCGGTGGCGGTGGAGTCGGCCGTGAGGACCTGAAGGCCGTCATGGCGCGCCAGCAAGGCGGCGTACCCGGCCAGGACCGAGGCGTCGTCGTCCACCAACAGGACCGTACCGGACGGAATCATGGCCGGGGCCGAAGCGCCGCCCGGACACTATCCGCCGAGACCTCGGTCTGGCCGACCTTCCGGTTGAGGAGCACCGTGATCGTGATCCGCCGGTTCCGCGGATCGAACGGCGCCTCGGCGTACCGGAGATTGCGGTCCGCCATGCCCCGAATGGCCGCGACCCGCTCGCCGGCCACCCCGGCCGAACTCAAGATCCGCCGGGCGCTGTTAGCCCGGTCGGCTGAGAGTTCCCAGTTCGAGTACCCGTTCTTCGCGGAGTACGGCCGGGCATCGGTATGGCCCTCGAGCTGGACCTGGTTCGAGTCACTCGCCAGTTCCTTGCCGATCACCGACAACAGTTCCTTCCCCCGCTGGCTCATGTTGGCACTGCCGGATTCGAAGAACTGGGCCGTTGAATCCTCGATCAGTTCGATCCGGAGGCCGTCCTCCGTCATCGTGATCTCGATGTGATTCTTGAGCGAATCGAGCAACGGCGTCTTGCCGAGCTTGTCCCGAATCGCTTCCGACAGCTTTTGGAGCCGGTCGATCCGGATATCGATGATCTGCATGGGAGCAAGCGGCCGGGCCATTTGGGTCTGGGCCCCCTCGCCGGCCACGATCGAGGACCCGAATTCGTCGGCCCGGCCGAGCGGATCTTGAAAGTATCCGGCAATCGCCGACTTGACGTCGGAGCTCTGGTTGACCAACCACAACACCAGAAACAGCGCGAACATGGCCGTCATGAAATCGGCGAACGCGACCTTCCAGGCGCCGCCGTGGTGGCCGTGGCCACGCACCACCTTCTTGATGATGATGATCGGTTGTTCGCGGTCTTTGCTCGCCATCGGGCCTCGCTACTTCGCCTTGACGGACTTGCAGGCCGTTTCCATGGCCTGGAACGTCGGACGCGACTCGGCCGGAACCGCCCGGCGCGCAAACTCGACCGCCACGATCGGCGCGAACCCCTTGGCGAATCCGACCACCGCGGCTTTGAGAACCTGATAGAAGTGGCTCTCGTTGGCGTTGAGGTGCTCAATGGCCGTCGACAGCGGCCCGAAGAAACCGTAGGCAAAGAGCACCCCGAGCATCGTACCGGTCAGCGCGGCGCCGACCTTCTCACCGATTTCCTCGACCGGGCCCGAGATCGCTCCCATCGTCACGATGATGCCGAGGACGGCGGCCACGATCCCGATGCCGGGCAACGCGTCCGATACTTTCTGGAGGGCCCCGGCCATCGCCTCGTCGTTGTGGTGGTGGAGGTCGATTTCGGCATCCATCAGGCTGTCGAGGTCATGGGGCGGCACGCTGCCGACCAGGACCAGACGGAGGTTGTCACAGAGGAACTCCATCCCGTGGTGATTGGCCAGCACCGCGGGGTATTTCTTGAAGACCGCGCTCTTGTCTGGGCCCTCGATGTGGGCTTCGATCGCCACCAAGCCGTCCTTCCGGGCAATCTGGAACAACTCGTAAAGCATCTTCAGGGTTTCGAGGTACACGGCCGGTTTGACCCCCGCCCCCTTAAGAACTGCGACGATCTTCCCGATCATTCCTTTCAGGACGGGCATCGGGGTCGAAATCAGGACCGTACCGAGTGCCGTACCGAGAATGGTGATCATTTCTGAAATGTGGAACAACGACGGAATACTGCCCCCGGCAATCGTGAAGCCGCCGAGGACCGATGCAATGACGACGATGATGCCAATGAGTGCGAGCATGCCTTTAGTCCCTTACGCCATGACTTCTGGCTGGGAAGTATCGGTTTCTCGCGGGGTCATCTTGAGGCGGGCCTGCCAGCCAAGTTCAGGAGGGATAAGGGAATGAAGATCGACAAGACCGAGTTCCGGCCCGCCCTCGAGGCCCTCCTGGCCAGCGGCAAGCAACTTCCGACGCTCCCGGTCCTCGTGGTCCAGGTCCAGCGGGCGATCGGGAACGAAATGTCCGGGCTTCGGGACATCGGCCTGATCGTGGAACGCGATCCTGCCCTCACGGCCCGGTTGCTTCGGGTCGCGAATTCGGCGGCCTTCTCCCGCGGCGATCCGGTGACGTCGGTCGGGGCGGCGATCGGTCGGCTCGGGATGGGGCACGTTCGGTCTTTATGTCTCGCAGTTGGGGTAGTTCGCGCCTTTGGCGACGCCAGCCAGCGACTCGACCACAAGCGGTACTGGGAACACTCTGCCGCTGTCGGGCTCGTCGCTGAACGCCTGTCCTCCTTGAGCAAGCGGTATGCCGAAGTCGACGGATCGGAAGCCTATACAGCAGGCCTACTTCACGATGTGGGCCTCTTGATCGTCGACCAGTTTTTTCCGGAAGATTTCGCCGGGGTCCAGGCGGTAATGGAACTCGAGATGGCGCCGCGGTCGGCGGTGGAGCTCGACCGGCTCGGGATGGATCATGGGGCGATCGGGGGCCGGGTGCTGGAGCGGTGGCAGCTCCCCGACACCGTGAGAGGCGCCGTCGGGGCCCACCATCGGCCCGAGCTGGCCCCCGATTCGGCCGGACCGCTGGCCCATCTGGTCTGGGCCGCCGAGGCCCTCTGTACCGCCTCGGGGCTCGAGCTCCCCCAAGAGGGGCCGGCGACCACGGCGACCCCGGATGTCTTTGACCGCCTCGAGGTGCCCGCGGAGGAACGCGAGTCGGTGCTGAATGAAGTCGGAGCGATCGGGGCGCGCGCCCGTCAGTTCATGGACTGACACCGAGGGG
>JANMHX010000050.1:0-11518 GCA_031375485.1 Gemmatimonadota bacterium
GGCTGAGAGGGAGCGCTCTGGGACGGTGACAAGGGCCGGTGGTGGGCCGGCCCCGGCCGGTCAGGGATGAAATCGGCGGACCGCCAACGTCACGTTGTGGCCGCCGAACCCAAAGGAATTGGAAATGGCGACATCGACCTCGCGGTCGACCATGACGTTCGGGGCCGAAAACAGGTCGCAGTTCGGGTCGGGTGTGACCTGGTTGATCGTGGGGGGGACTTTGCCGGTGGTGGCGACCATCAGGGAGACGGCAAACTCGAGGGCGCCGGCCGCGCCCAGCAGGTGGCCGGTCATCGATTTGGTCGAGCCGAACACGAGCTTGGAGGCATGGTCGCCAAAGACGGTCTTGACGGCCGTGGTTTCGGCGACGTCGCCCAAAGGCGTCGACGTGCCGTGGGCGTTGACGTACCCGACCATGGAGCGGTCGATCCCGCCGTCGGCGAGACAGTCGCGCATCGCCCGCTGGGCCCCTTCGCCGTCGGGGGCCGGGGCGGTCATATGATGGGCATCGCCGCTCATGCCGTACCCGACGACCTCACCGAGGATCGTGGCGCCGCGGGCCATGGCGTGCTCGAGGCTTTCGAGAACGACCGAGGCACTGCCATCGCCGAGGACGAAGCCGTCGCGGCCCTGGTCGAACGGCCGACTGGCCAATTCGGGCGCGTCGTTCCGGGTGGAGAGGGCCTTCATGTTCTGGAACCCGGCAATGGCCAACCCGGTGATCGCCGCTTCGGCGCCGCCGGCCACAATGCAGGCCGCCTTGCCGTGTTTGATCAGGTCGTAGGCTTCCCCGATGGCGTGTGCCGAGGAGGCACAGGCCGACACGGTGCAGAAATTCGGCCCTTTGAGTCCATAGCGGATCGACACCATGCCGGCGGCGATGTCCGGGATGAACATCGGGACGAAGAATGGGGAGACCCGGTCCGGCCCTTTCTCGATGTACGCCCGGCACTGCTCCTCGAACGTCATCATCCCGCCGATGCCGCTGCCGATAATGACGCCGGTGCGATCGGGTTCCGGGAACTTGCCCTCGAGCCCGGCCTGGGTAATGGCCTGATGGGCGGTGCCGAGGGCCAGCTGGAGGAACAAATCGTACCGCCGGGCTTCTTTCCGATCGATGTAGACGAGCGGATCAAATCCCTTGACCTCGCAGGCAAACCGGACCTGGAGCCGGCTCGGATCGAACTTGGTGATCGGTCCAGCCCCGGATTTCCCGGCCAGCAGGTTGGCCCAGGTTTCATCCATCGTCAGACCGACTGGGGTCAACGCCCCCAGCCCGGTCACCACGACGCGTGCTTGCTTCACTTACTTACTCCCCATCTTCTCCTGGAGATACGTCAAGGCATCGCCGACGGTCTTGAGCTTTTCAGCCTCCTCGTCGGGGATGTCGATGTCGAACTCCTTCTCGAACGCCATGACCAGCTCGACCGTATCGAGCGAATCGGCTCCGAGATCTTCCATGAAGCTCGCCCCGTCGGTGAGTTTCTCCCGTTCGACGCCGAGTTCTTCGGCAATGATGTCCTTCACCTTCTCGACCATGTCGCTCATGTCATCCCCTACGTTAAATGACCATGCCTCCGTCCACGACGAGCACCTGACCGGTGACGTAGCGGGCAAGATCGGAAGCGAGGAAGAGCACCGCACCGGCAATGTCGGCGGGTTGCCCCAGCCGGCCGAGCGCGATTTGAGATAATAACGCGTCCCTGGCCTCTTGAGGCAAGGCGGCGGTCATGTCGGTCTCGATGAACCCGGGGGCGACGCAATTGGCCGTCACCCCGCGGCTGGCGTATTCCTTGGCGACGGACTTCGTGAAACCGATCAATCCGGCCTTGCTGGCCGCATAGTTGGCTTGGCCCTTGTTGCCCGTGATGCCCACGATGCTGGTGATGTTGATGATCCGGCCGGCCCGGCGTTTCATCATCCCGCGGATGACGGTTTTCGTGGTGTAGAAGGCGCCCTTGAGGTTGGCGTCCAGCACCTGGTTCCAATCGTCGTCGGCCAGACGGATCAGGAGGTTGTCCCGGGTGAGCCCGGCGTTGTTCACCAGGATCGAGATCGGCCCGAGGGCCTTTTCCGCGGCGGCGATCGCGGCCTCGACCTGGGCGCTCTCGGCCACGTTGCAGGCCACCCCGACCGTCCGAGGTCCTAACTCCGTGGCCACGGCGGCGGTTTGGTCCGGGTTCCGGCCGACCACCGCGACCGAGGCGCCGGCCTGGTGGAGCGCCGCCGCGATGCCCCGCCCGATTCCGCGGGTGCTGCCGGTGACGAACGCCACCTGCCCGGTCAGGTCGATCGCGACCGTCATCCGAGGAACGCCTCGACTTCGTCGGCTGTCCCGAGGCTCAGGTACTCGGCCTGCTCGACGATCCGTTTGACCAATCCACCGAGGACTTTGCCGGGGCCGATCTCGATGAATCGAACCGAGGGGCCGAGGGCCGCCAGCGCGCGCACGCACTCGATCCACCGAACCGGGGCGGTGAGTTGTTCCTCGAGCCGCCGCTTGGCCTCCTCTGCCGTGGTGACGCCGGTGGCGCTGGCATTGGCGATGATTGGGAAGGCGGGATCGGCAAACGGCACGGCCGCGAGCGCCGCGGCCAGTCCCGGAACGGCCGGCGCCATGAGCGGCGAGTGGAAGGCGCCGCTGACTTTGAGCGGGAGGACTCGTTTGGCCCCGGCGGCCTTACAGGCGGCGCCGGCCCGGTCGACCGCGGCTGGATCGCCGGAGATGACGGTTTGGTCGGGCGCGTTGAGGTTGGCCGCGACGGCCACGTCACCTAGAGCGGACACCGCGCCGCACTGGGCGACCACGTCGTCGCTGGCGAGGCCCAGGACGGCCGCCATGGCACCGGGGCGGGCGGCTCCGGCCTCCTGCATCAGCTCGCCCCGGCGCCGGACCAGCCGGGCAGCATCGACCGCGGACAGGGCCCCGGCCGCGACATAGGCCGAGTATTCGCCGAGGCTGTGGCCGGCGGCGCCGCCGACAGGCCCGAGCCGACCGGCTACCAGGGCCAAGACGGCCGCGGAGTGGGCGAGAATGGCGGGCTGAGTGTTGCTGGTTTGTTGGAGCACATCTTCGGGGCCTTCGGCCATGATCCGGCTGAGCGGAAAGCCTAACGCTTGATCGATGGACTCGAGGGTCTGACGGGCGGCGGGAAACCGGTCGGCCAAATCCTTGGCCATCCCGACCTTCTGGGCACCCTGCCCCGGGAACAACAGCACGGTTACCATCGGACCACCACCGCGCCCCAGGTAAAGCCGGCGCCGAAGCTGACGAGCAGCACCACCATGCCCGGCTTGAGCCGGCCGCTCCGCTCGGCCTCAACCAAGGCCATCGGAATCGTCCCGGCTGAGGTATTGCCGTAGCGGTCGATGTTGATGACGACCTTTTCGATCGGGACCCCCACCTCGCCGGCGGTCGAGTTGATGATCCGGAGATTGGCTTGGTGCGGGACGAGGAGATCGATGTCTTGGGGCCGGAGCCCGGCCTTGCCGAGCGCTTGGTGGCAGGCTTGCGCCATCCGGCGGACCGCGACTTTGAAGACTTCCCGACCTGCCATCTTGACGAAGAGCCGTCGGTCTCGAATGACCGCTTCCGACGGCGGTTCGGTCGATCCGCCGGCGGGGATGTACAGCAGGTCGGCCAGGGTACCGTCGGCACCTAACGACGTGGCGAGGATTCCCCGGTTCTCGACGGAGGGAACCAGAACGGCCGCCCCCGCGCCGTCGCCGAACAGCACGGCGGTGTTGCGGTCCTGCCAATCGACGATCGACGACAGCCGGTCGCCGCCCATGGCGAGGACCCGTTGGCTCGCTCCGCTGGCAATCAATCCCTCGGCCACGGTCAACGAGTAAAGCCACCCCGGACACGCCGCGACGACATCGAACGCGGCGGCGGTCCCGCCGCCCAGCTTGGCCTGGACATCGCAGGCGGCCGACGGCAGGCGCCGGTCGGGAGTACAGGTCCCGCAGATGATCGTGTCGATCGCCGACATCTCGAGGCCGGCCGCGGCCAAGGCATCCCGGGAGGCGGCTACGAAGAGGTCGGAAAGGGCCTCGTTCGGCTGCAGTATCCGGCGCTCACGAATCCCGGTTCGCTCGACGATCCAGTCATTGGAGGTGTCGAGGGTCTTCTCGAGGTCGGCATTGGTGATGACGGTCGACGGGGCCGCCGCCCCAATGCCGGCAATCCTGGCGATGGGCTTTCGCATTTACGCCGGTTCTGCCGAGGGGGCATGAGATGCGAACTCGGTGCCGATGTGCAGCGACAACTCACTTTCGACCGCCTGGACCGCCACCCGGATCGCGTTCTTGATGGCGTTGGCGTTCGAGCTTCCATGACAGATGATGGGATTGCCCTTGACGCCGAGGAGCGGTGATCCGCCGTATTGGGAATAATCGAGCATCCGGAAGGCTTTCCGAGTCGAGGGCTGTTCCCAAATGCCCTCGCGGGTGGCCAGGAGGCGCACCAGACCGAGGACCGACTCGTAGAACTTGAGGACGACGTTGCCGACGAACCCATCGCAGACGACGACGTCGAGGCGGCCGATCCGGTGGTGCTCGCCCAGGATATCCCGGCCCTCGATGTTGCCGACGTAGTTGATGCCCGCCGCCTGCTTCAGCAAGAGGTGGGCTTCCTTGACGATGGCGTTGCCCTTGCCCTCTTCCTCCCCGACGTTGAGGAGTCCGATGGTCGGGGTCGGCCGGCGCTGGATGTCCCGCATGTAGATGGTACCGAGGTACGCGAAGCCAAGCAGCTCTCGGGGCGAGCAGTCGAGGTTGGCGCCCGCATCCAACATCAAAACGGGGCCGTCGGCCGTCGGCAGGAGGGCGCCGACGGTGGCCCGCTCGACCCCCGGATGGAGGCCGAGAATCATGGTCGACGCCGCCAGCATGGCCCCGGTGTTGCCGGCCGAGACGAAGACATCGGCCTGGCCGCTGGCCTCGAGGCCGAGGCCGACGACGATACTGCTCTTGCGCTTGCGACGGACGGCCTCAAGCGGTCGCTCGCCCGGACCAATGACCTCCGGGGCGTCGACGACCGAGATCCGGCTGGTATCGAAGCCCGAGTGCTTCGCGAGCTCGGCCTCGATCACGGCGGCCTGGCCGACGAATTGAACCGTGAAGGCGGGGGGAAGTTCCTTCAGCGCCAAAATTGCGCCCTCGACCTCGGTCGTGGGCGCCAAATCGCCTCCCATCGCGTCGAGCGCGACGCGAACCACTTGCCTCAGTCCTCGACCTCGAGACGCTTCTTGCCGGCGTAGTACCCGCACGATTCGCAAATCCGATGCGGGAGCCGGGGCGAGCTACACCGGGGGCAGTTCTGCAGCTTCATGCCGGCTGCCGAGTGATGACTCCGGCGCATCCGCTTCCTCGATTTCGAGGTTTTTCTCTTGGGTACGGCCATAAACTCCTCGGGATTACTTGGGTCCGCTGCAGGTGCAGGGACCCTGGTTCAAATCTTCGCCACACTTGGGGCACAGGCCCGCGCAGTCCTCGCGGCAGAGCGGATACTTTGAAAACGCCAACGCCAGCTCTTCGCGGACCGCCGCGGTCACGTCGACATGGGCGACCGGTTCCGTGAGCGGATACACACTGGGGTCGTCCTGAAGGTCGGGGTCGGCCGAAAAAACCGCATCCACCACCGACTCGACCGGCACTTCGAGATCTTTGAGACACCGGCGGCAATTAACCTGGGCCCGTCCGGCAAAGCGGCCATGCCACACGTAATCGCCCCGGCCCGTGATCTCGAGCGTGCCATCGACGTCGAGGGGCCCGGCCAGCGAAACGTCCAAGCCCTCGAACAAGGGATCGGAGGCCGGAACCGTCCCGCTGGTCTCGACCGGCCCTCGATGGATCTCCCGAATATCAACCCGGAGCATAGCCCGTAAAGCTAGCCGGGAGATGGGTTTAGGACAAGGACATCAGCCCCAGAGGTTCGCCCGCTCCGCCTCGGTGAAGAAGAACCCGATTTCCCGCGCCGCGTTCTCGTCGCTGTCCGAGCCGTGCACCGCGTTCTTTCCCTTGGATTCAGCGAAGAGCTTCCGGATGGTTCCGGGAGCCGCTTCGGCAGGGTCCGTGGCGCCAATGGCCGTCCGGAACGCCTTGACGGCATCCTCATTTTCGAGCGCCATCGGAAAGCAGGGCCCACTGGTCATGAAGTCGACCAGCTCCTGGTAGAACGGGCGGCCGCGGTGCACTTCATAGAAGGCCTCCGCCTCCACCCGAGAGAGCCGGGCCAACTTCCCGGCCCGGACCTTCCACCCGGCTCGTTCGAGGTGGGCGATGATATTGCCCGTGTTGCCTTTGGCAACGGCGTCGGGTTTGACAATGCCTAGGGTCATTCGGCCGGCCATGGAATCCTCTTATTTCAGGCGGTGCTGGATCAGTTGCACGACGTCGGCGGGACGCTCCATCACGCTGACGCCGGCGGCTTTGAACGCGGCAATCTTTTCGGCGGCCGTTCCGGACGATCCCGAGACGATCGCGCCGGCATGGCCCATCCGGCGGCCGGGAGGCGCGGTCTGGCCGGCAATGAAGCCCACCACCGGCTTCGTGACGTGCTGGGCAATGAACGCCGCGGCCTTTTGCTCGTCGGTTCCGCCGATTTCTCCCATCATCACGATGGCGTCGGTGTCCGGATCAGCCTGGAAGGCGGCGAGGACGTCGATGAAATTGGTGCCGATGACCGGGTCACCGCCGATGCCGACACAGGTGCTCTGGCCGATGCCGTGCTTGGTGAGTTGGTTGACGACCTCGTACGTCAGGGTGCCGCTCCGGGACACCAGGCCGACCCGGCCCGGCAAGCAGATGTTCCCGGGAATGATCCCGACCTTGGCCACGCCGGGGGTGATGAGCCCCGGGCAGTTCGGTCCGAGCAAGCGGGCACCCTTTTCCCGAACGAACGGCATGACCTTGGTCATGTCGAGCACCGGAATGCCCTCGGTAATGCAGACGATGAACGCGATCCCGGCGTCAGCGGCCTCCGCGATGGCCGCGGCGGCGAACGGCGGCGGCACGTAGATGACGGAGGTGTTAGCTCCGGTGGTTCGCACGGCATCGGCGACGGTATTGAAGATCGGGACCTTGGCCTCGAACTGCTGGCCGCCCTTCCCCGGCGTGACGCCGGCCACCACGTTGGTTCCGTACGCCATCATTTGCTTCGAGTGGAATGACCCGTCGCGCCCGGTAATGCCTTGGACCACCAAGCGGGTCGAGGCGTTGACGAAAATGCTCACTTGGCCCCCTTGGCGAGCGCGACCGCCTGCTTGACGGCCTCATCCATGTCGTTCAGTGCTTTCATGCCGACCCCTTCGAGAATCTTGATCGCTTCCTTCTCGTTGGTGCCGGTCAGGCGAATGACGATCGGGACCTCGACCTTGAACTGCCGGGTGGCCGTCACGATACCGTTGGCGACGTCATCCGTCCGGGTAATCCCGCCGAAGATATTGAACAGGATGACCTTCACGGCCGGATCGGCCGTGATGATCTTGAGGGCGTCGACGACTTTCTCCGGGTTCGAACTCCCGCCGATGTCCAGAAAGTTGGCCGGTTCGCCGCCGTAGAACTTGACCAAATCCATCGTGGCCATGGCCAGGCCGGCACCGTTGACGACACAGCCGACATCGCCGTCGAGTTTGATGAATGTGAGGTTGGCTTTTCGGGCGGCGACTTCGCTCGGGGCCTCGGCGGTTTCATCGCGGAGCGCGGCGAGGTCGCGGCGCCGATCGAGTTCGTTGTCGTCGATCGAGATCTTGGCGTCGAGGGCCAGGACGCTGCCGTCCGGCGTGGTCGCGAGCGGATTGATTTCGGCCAGCGAGGCTCCGTTGGCCATGAAGGCCGCGTAGAGCTGCTCCATGATTTTCGCGGCCGCCCGCACTTGATCGAAGTTCTGGTACAACTTGAGCGCGAGGCCTAACGACTGGTGCGGGAGGAGTCCGTACCGAGGATCGACCGCCAGCCGGTGAATCTGCTCGGGCGTCTTGGCGGCCACTTCCTCGATGTCGACCCCGCCGGCCGGGCTCACCATGAAGAGCGGCCGTTGGGATTCGCGGTCCATGATCAGCCCGACGTAGCACTCGGTGACGATGTCAGCCGCGGGAACCACCAAGACCTTTTCAACGACCAGGCCCTTGATGGTCATGCCGAGAATGCGAGTGGCGTGTTCCTTCGTTTCCTCAGGGGTCTTGGCCAACTTGACCCCGCCGGCCTTACCGCGGCCACCGGAATGGACCTGCGCCTTGACGACGACCGTGCCGCCGAGACGGCGGGCAATCGCGGCGGCCTCGTCGGGGGTGGAGGCCACCCCGCCATCAAACATCGGGACTCCGTGAACTTTCAGCAGTTCGCGGGCTTGGTACTCGTGGAGGTTCACATTCCCCCCGGGGAATCAAGCGTTAGTTGGGAGCGATCGGGTTCTGGAATGATAAGGTAGCCGAGGAGGTAAGCCTAAACAATGCCTTGACTTACGGTTTCAACTCCCGGGCTGGGACCCCGGCCGGCCGGAGCAACGCCCGGAGGTAACCGAAGGCCCGGCCGAACTCCTGAAGGTCGCCGCGCTTGAGCGCGGCCTCGGCCCGGTCGAGCCACTCTCGAGCTTGCTCGAGCCGGGGTCCGGCCGCGGAGCCGACCGCAGCCGGCGCGGCGACTCCGCGGAGGTTCTGCCAGGCTTCGTCGTAGCTCCTCCCCGCCCCGAGCCGGTTCCCGAGAGCGACGTTGACGAGAATCAACGCCCCCTGGCCCGGCATGCCGAGGGCGTAGTTAGGCTGGTAGGCCACCACCGTGTCTCCGAGGGTCGAAAACCGGATCACCCCGGGGAGATAGTCCGCCCCGGCGGCGCGGACCGAATCCCGGATCTGTTGAAAGAACGGAAACCGGTCCCATCGCTGCTGCAGCTCCCGGGGCGAGGGCACCGACGAGAGGGTATCTCCCACGGTTACCCAGCTGAAGCCCGGCGGGCCCCCCGGAGCGACCAGGAGGGTCGTGACCCGGGTGCCGTCGTCGCTAAGGAAGGGGATTCGGTAGGGATCGATCGCGAGGCCGGTGTGGGCCGACTCGCTGACCGGGCTCGCTTGGCGGCCCATCGAGGCGACCGGACGCCCCAGCCACCCGGGGCCTTGGAGGACCTGCGCCTGGATATCCAGCAACTCCGCCGGGATGCCGGGTTCGGCGCCGATCGCCGGGATCAAGGCCGAGGCCGGCTCAATCAGCGGCGCCGCGAGGCGGGCCCAGGCCGTGGCGAGTGAATCGGCGTCCGGCCGGAGATAGACCCGGGCCTCCCCGCCTCTCGCTCGCACCACCCCGATGAATCCGGCTCGGACCGATCCGACGTCCCCGCCCCTCCAGGACACGGTCCGGCTGGACGGAAACCGCTCCACCGTCAGGTAGCCGTCGGACACCCAGTAGACATCGCGGCCGACGACCGTGGGGCGGGCCCGGCCCCACTGGGCGAAGGGGGCAATGCCCTGGAGCCGGCTGACGGGGTCGAGGCGCCAGGCCAACCGCTGATTCGGGCCGGCCCGAAGCACCGACCCGTTTTGCAGCGCCCACGCCAAGGCGATCCGGCGAGGCGTGCTGTACAGCGCCACGCCGGCGGCTGCGGGATCGAGATCGAACTCCGGGGCGCCGGGGGTCGCGTGGTGGCGTGACAGGGTGACGTAGGGGACGATCCCCGGGGCAAACGCATCATCGCCCCAGCGGAGCGACGTCAGTCCGCCACTCGGACCCGGCAGATGATCGGCCACCGCGACCAGTGACGGGTCGGCGAGCGGCCGGCTCCGGAGGACGAACCAGACCCGGGTCGGGGCGGCGCCGACCTCGACCATGCCCGGGACCACATCGAGCACGCGGTTGCTGTCGCCGGTGGCGAGCCGGCCCAGAGCCTCGGCGTCCCAAATCGACGGACCGAGGCTATCGGTGAGCCCTGCGTTCGCCCCTCCGAGAGGAATCGCGAAGGCCACGGAATCGACGCCGCGCAACTGGGACAGCTCGGCGAGCCCGATCGGGGTTTCCGTGACCCGCGACTGGACCAAGATGTTGCCGCCGAGTATCGCGAGCCCCAGACCGACCCACCCGGCCAAGGCGACGACGAACCGGAACTTGAGCGTCCAGAGCAGCGTCAAGACGGCCGCGGTCGCGGCGAAGAGCACGGTCAACTCGGCGATGGTGGTGCGGAGCAGGAATTCAGACGGGGCGATCGAGGCGCTCCGGGTGGCGGCGAGCCGGTATGGCTCTAACCCGAAGTGCCATCCGATCAACCCGGCGGTGGCGATGAGGAGGATCCCCAGTTGGCGCCGGGATTGCGGCGCGAGCCAGAGGCGGCGATCGACGATCCGCAGGGTGCCGCCGAGGGTGTTGACGAACACGATCGACACGAGCGCGGGGAGCACCATGGCGGCGGCCCGGTCGTAGAGCAGTTCCCAGAGCGGGAGTAACGCCGCGAAGACGCCGAGGTCGACCTGGAGCAGCAAATCGGGGATGCCGAACCTGACCCCCTCGGACGCGAGGAGGGTTGGGAAGAGCCAACTCCCGGTGCCGCCGCCGACTCCGACGCCGGTGATGATTCCCACCCCCGCCGCCACGATGTAGACGGACCGCTCCGACAGACGGCTGAGGGGCTTGGGGACCTCGCCGGTCTGGAGCAGGACCGACCGGGTGACCCAGGCGAAATGACCGACGAACCACGCCACGGCCACGGCCAACCCCAGCAGTTCGAGGGCCCCCGTGGTGATCGAGAACCGGGTCCCGACCAAGGCGGCCGACTCGGAGACACGGGCCTCCCACAGGCGTTCAGTGGCGAACTCCGCGGTCCACCGGCCGAGCACCAGGGTCGTGATACCGGCAGCGACGCCCACCACGAGCCGCCGTTGCCCGCGCGGCATGGCCATCAGGCTTGGATCCCTTGGTCGGCGAGCCAGGCGCGCATCTCCGCCTGGTACCGATTCAAGGCCTCCTGGCTGGTTGCCTCAAACCGCATGACCAGCACCGGCTGGGTGTTGGAGGACCGGAGCAAGGCCCAGCCGTCGGGATAGGCGATCCTGACCCCGTCGATCGGGTTGACGGGATAGAGCGAGCGGAAATGGGCGGAGGCTTTGTCAACGATCCCGAACTTGATGTCGTCGGGGCAGTCGACCCGGAGCTCGGGTGTCGCGAAGGTGCGCGGCAAATCGGCGATCAGGCGCTTCAGGCCGAACGGTCCGGCGGCGACGATCTCGAGGAGCCGGGCGGCCGCAAACAAGGCATCGTCGTAGCCGAGGTAATCGCCGCCGAAAAAGATGTGCCCGCTCATTTCACCGGCCAGCGGTGCCTTGAGCTCCTTCATGCGGGCCTTGATCAACGAGTGGCCGGTCTTCCACATCTCCGGCTTGGCGCCGGCGGCGGCGAGCGCCTTCGGCAGGATCTCGGAGCACTTGACGTCGAAGATGACGGAGATCCCGGGCCCGAACCGCCGCACCGCATCGCGGCCGAGGATCACGAGTAACTGGTCGCCGAAGAGGATGTTGCCGTCTTCGTCGACGGCACC
>JANMHX010000292.1:0-13000 GCA_031375485.1 Gemmatimonadota bacterium
CAGCGTGGACTACCAGGGTATCTAATCCTGTTTGCTCCCCACGCTATCGCGCCTCAGCGTCAGCAGTAACCCAGCAGGCCGCCTTCGCCACCGATGTTCTTCCCGATCTCTACGCATTCCACCGCTACACCGGGAATTCCACCAGCCTCTACCGTGCTCAAGCCTGACAGTCTCGAAGGCAGTGCTGCGGTTAAGCCGCAGCGTTTCACCCCCGACTTATCAGGCCACCTACGCGCCCTTTACGCCCAGTGATTCCGGACAACGCTCGCACCCTCTGTATTACCGCGGCTGCTGGCACAGAGTTAGCCGGTGCTTCCTTTGGAGGTACAGTCAGAGATTCGTCCCTCCCGACAGTGGTTTACAATCCGAAGACCGTCATCCCACACGCGGCGTCGCTGCGTCAGGCTTTCGCCCATTGCGCAATATTCCCCACTGCTGCCTCCCGTAGGAGTCTGGGCCGTGTCTCAGTCCCAATGTGGCTGGTCATCCTCTCGGACCAGCTACCCGTCGTAGCCTTGGTGAGCCGTTACCTCACCAACTAGCTGATAGGCCGCGAGGCACCCAATCGGCGCATTGCTGCTTTCACCTCCAGGTGATGCCACCCGAAGGTCGTACGCGGTATTACCCGGCCGTTGGGCCGGCTATCCCCCGCCGATTGCCATGTTCCTCACGTGTTACGCACCCGTTCGCCACTGAGCCTTGCGGCTCCGTTCGACTTGCATGTGTTAGGCACGCCGCCAGCGTTCGTCCTGAGCCAGGATCAAACTCTCCAATGAAGAATTCGAACAGCTCTTGAACCGAACAACTGGTACTGCTTTTTCAGTTGTCGGAATCACTATAATTACGA
The DNA here is from genome assembly GCA_031375485.1 of Gemmatimonadota bacterium. Taxonomy (GTDB): domain Bacteria; phylum Gemmatimonadota; class Gemmatimonadetes; order Gemmatimonadales; family GWC2-71-9; genus SHZU01. Next base: position 848 of record JANMHX010000292.1, read on the forward strand.
GATTTGAAACCCTAACCGAACGTGGCCTCGCGAGCCTCGATCGGATCATAGGGTCCGCACTCCATCTCTCGACCATTCCCATCACTTGTCAAAGAGCAATCCCGCTATTGGCGGGAGCCCAACATCCTAACCCGCCCAGTCAGGCAAGTCAAGGGATCACCGCAAACTCACAAACCAATGGCCCCGTTGAACTTGTCCCCACATCACGGCAGGGACGGCGAAAATAGAAGTACCCCGCCAACCCCGCAAGGGGGGAGTTACATTTTTCACCATGAAATTCAGCGCCATCCAGACGCTCGCCCGGCAAGCCGCCGAAACCGCTACCCGATTTCCTTTCACGATGCTCTCGGCAGCCGTCGCAACCACCGCCGCCGTCCTGCTCGTGGCGTCCCGATCGAGCCCTCCCCTTAGCCACCTCGTCATGGCCGCCTTGCTAGGATTGCCCCTGTTGACGGCCCTGGAACTGGTGGCTGAGCGGCGAACCCCATCCGGTGCCGCCCGGTTCGCGATCCCCGCCGTTGGCCTGGCCGCCCTGGCTTCGTTCTTCTCGCTCGCCGGCCCCGGCTCCAACGACCTGAATTGGACGAGATTCCTCCACTGGGCCCTCGGGTTCCACCTCCTGGTTGCCGTGACCCCCGTGGCCGCCGCCGCGGGAGCCCGCGCCTTCTGGCAATTCAATCGGCTCCTGTTCGAACGGGCGGTCCTGGCCTCCGTCTACGCCCTCATCCTGTTCCTGGGCCTAGCCTTAGCCATGGTCGCACTGACCCGGCTGTTCGGCGTCCAGATCGACAACGACCGCTACCCTCAGTTGTTTGCCGTCCTCGCCCTGCTCTTTCACCCGTGGTTCTTCCTGAGCGGCGTCCCGCGGGACTGGGAGGCGCTCGAACAGTCCACGGCGTACCCCGTCGGACTCAAGATCCTCGCCCAGTACATCCTGGTCCCGTTGGTCACGGTCTACCTGGCGATCCTGCTGGCCTACCTCGCCAAAGTCGCGGTCTCCCAGCAGTGGCCGAGCGGCTGGATCGGATACCTGGTATCCGGGGTATCCGTCGCCGGAACCTTCGCCCTGGTGCTGGTCCATCCGATTCGGGAGCGTGCCGAGGAACGCTGGGTCAACGGCTACGCCCGGTGGTTCTTCCTCGGGTTGATCCCGCCCCTGCTGATGGCGCTGCTCGCCGTTGGCAAGCGGATTAGCCAGTATGGCGTGACCGAACCCCGATACGTGCTGCTCGTGCTGGCGCTCTGGCTCCTAGGCGTGGCACTCTACTACACCGGATTTCGGTCTCGGTCGATCCGGCCGATTCCGGTCTCGCTGGCGGTGGTGGTGTTGGCCACCACCTTCGGCCCGTGGGGGATGTTCGCAACCGCCAAACGGAGTCAGGCCGGCCGATTTGAGACCCTGGCGGCGCGAGTGCGGACCCAGGGAGAACCGGATTCCAATGACCGCCGAGAGCTGGTTGCCGTGGTCGACTACCTCGATCGAGTTCACGGACGCCGAGCCATGGCGGGCGCCCTCGGCCTTCAGGCGGACCAGATTACGGCGACCAACCGGGATTCGCTGCTGGCCCAGGTCTTCGCGACGTCCGGCCTGCCGCCGATCAGACCGGAGGACCAAGGGCCGACCACACTCTTTTTCTCCGTCACCGAGCCCCGTGGTCCGGTCGAGGGGCAGGACGTGGGTGACGGGATCCGGGTGTACGGCAATCGGGGCGCCTTGACGTCGTTCCAAGTTCGGTACGGCGCCGACACCCTGACCTTCGTTCCGCACCGAGCGGCTGGAGAACTCGCGGTCACCCGCCGCGATAGCCTGCTCATGGTCCTCAACGTCCATGGCGCGATGGCCCCGGTCCTCCGCGACCCTCGCCGGCCCGACGTCCGAACCGACCGGCCCATTGTGCTCGAGGGTGCGGTGCCCGGACTTCGAATTCGGTTCTTGATTCAGAGCGGCCACTGGATGGTGTCGGACTCCAATTCGAGGTCCGCCGACGGCATTCTCGTGATCGGCCCGCAATGAACACCGGCCGGTTGGTCCCGAAGCTGTTCACCACCATGCGCGGCTACACCCGCCGCCAGTTCGCGGCGGACGCCACGGCGGGCATCATCGTCGGCGTCGTTGCCTTGCCGCTCTGCATCGCGTTCGCCATCGCGAGCGGTGTCACGCCCGAACGGGGCCTCTACACGGGGATCGTGGCCGGCCTGCTGGTCTCCTGCCTCGGGGGCTCCCGCGTTCAAGTGGGTGGGCCGACCGGTGCGTTCGTCGTCATCGTGGCGGGGATCGTGGCGCAGTACGGGGTCGATGGACTGATCGTCGCGACCCTCATGTCAGGCTTCATCTTGGTGGTGATGGGTTTTCTGAAACTCGGCACGGTCATCAAGTTCATCCCGTTCCCGGTGACGACCGGGTTCACGGCGGGCATCGCCCTGATCATTTTTTCCCAGCAGCTCAAGGACCTTCTTGGCCTCCGGATCGACGCCGTGCCGGCGGAGTTCTTCGGCAAGTGGGCGAGCTACTTCAGCCATTTCGGGACCATCAACCCGGCCACCGCCCTACTTTCGGCGGGGACGTTGGCGGTGTTGATCGTCTGGCCCCGGATCTCGACCAAGATTCCCTCGCCGTTTGTGGCCCTCCTCGCCGGCACAATCGCGGTCCAGGTACTCGGCCTCGACGTCGAGACGATCGGCAGTCGGTTCGGCGTCATCAACGCCTCGCTGCCGAGTCCCCACTGGCCGGTCGTTACGGAGAAGATGCTCCGCGACTTAGCCGGACCAGCCTTCACCATCGCCCTGCTCGGTGCGATCGAATCACTGCTGTCGGCGGTCGTCGCCGACGGGATGATCGGCTCCCGGCACCGGAGCAACATGGAACTCGTGGCGCAGGGCGTCGCCAACATCGTCTCGCCCTTGTTCGGCGGCATCCCCGCCACTGGAGCGATCGCCCGAACGGCCACCAACGTTCGAAACGGGGGGCGGACGCCGGTCGCCGGCATCGTCCACTCCGTTACGCTCCTCGGGATTACCCTGTTCGCCGGGAAGTACGCCGCCCTCATCCCGATGGCGACCTTGGCGGCCATCCTGGTGGTGGTGGCATATCACATGAGTGAGTGGCGGATCATCCGTTCGGAAATCCGCGGGGCACCCCGCCCGGATGTCGCGGTCCTCGTCACGACCTTCTTGCTGACCGTGGTGGTGGATCTCACCGTGGCCATTGCCGTCGGGATGGTGTTGGCGGCCTTCCTGTTCATGAAACGGATGGCCGACACCACCACGATTGCGGCAGTGGCCGCCGAACTGAGAGCCGAAACCACCGAACGGGGTCCCGACGCCCGGGGCCTCGAGCGCCAAGCTCGGGTGCCGCACGACGTCGAAGTGTACGACGTCAACGGCCCGTTCTTCTTCGGCGCGGCCGAAGCATTCAAGGACGCCTTGCGCCAAGTCCACTGGAAGCCCCGCGCCCTGATCATCGACATGGCCGATGTGCCGGTGATCGATTCCACCGGGATCCGGGCCCTCACCGAGGTCGTTCGTCAAACCCGCGAGGGAACCGCGATTCTCCTGGCCGATCTCCAACCAGGACCCCGGGCCACCCTGCAGGACACGCCGCTCGCGGCCACGTTGGGGCCCGGACAACTCGATCTGACGTTTGATGATGCGGTCCGAAGCCTCGGCGGCACCGGCGAACACCAGGCGACGCCGCCATGACGGGCCCCGACTTGGAGTTGATCTCCCGTCGCGAGTTCAGCCGCCTTGTTTCGCTGTTGACCCGCCGACTTGGGGACCACAATCTCGAAGTGGCGGAGGACGCGGTCCAGGAGGCGTTCGGGGCCGCGGTTCGGCTTTGGGGCACCCAGACTCCGCCTCGCGACCCTGGCGCCTGGCTGTATCAGGCCGCATGGCGCCGGGCCATCGATCAACTGAGACGAGCGTCGCCGAACATTGCCTGGGACGACTGGACGGCGGATCCGGCCGGACCATCACCGGACCCGTTGGCGGAAACGGCCGATGCGGAACTCCAACTGATCCTGCTCTGCTGCCATCCCTCCCTCTCGCCGGACTCGCAGGTTGCTCTGACCCTTCGGGTCGCCGCCGGGTTCTCGATTCCGGAGATCGCCCGGCTCCTCGGTGCGGCCGACGACGCCGTTGACCAGCGACTCCTCCGAGCCCGGCGCCGGCTTCGAGCCCGAACCGACCTCCTCGACTACCCCGACACCGACCTTCGCCGCCGAGGGCTGGTGGCCCTGGACGTGATCTACGCCATGTTCAGCGAAGGCTACGCCTTCGCGACCGCGCCGCTCGGGCTTCGACGGGAGCTCTGCGCCGAAGCGCTCCGGCTTGCCCTGGCGCTATCGAACCATCCGGACACCAGGTCCGGCGAGGCTCGGGCATTGGTGGCGCTCTGCGCCTTTCAGGCCTCACGCCTCGACCGCCGGTTCGACGACCACGGAGGATTTCAGTCGCTCCGCCATCAGGATCGTTCTCAATGGGATGCCTCGCTGATTGCCCTCGGCTTTCGGTCGTTGGGCGGTTCGACGGGCGGGACGCTCTCCCGGTTTCACCTGGAAGCCGAAATCGCGGCCTGCCACGCCGCCGCCGGGCGTTATGAGGACACCGACTGGCACCGGATCGTCGAACTCTACGACCTGCTCGTCGGTCGGTGGGCCAGGCCGACGCTGTTGCTGAGCCGAGCCGTCGCCCTCGGCGAGCGCGATGGGCCGGCCGCCGGACTTGCCGCCCTCGTGGCGGCCGCCGATGCCATCGGCCGCACGCCGTTGTTCTTCGCCGCGGTCGCGGACGCGATGGAGCGATTGGGCGACCACGATGGCGCCCGGGACCGGTACGAGGAGGCTTTGGCGCTGGCCCCGGCGCCGGCCATCGCGCGGATACTCGAAGCCAGGCTGGCCGCCCTGCCCGGCTGACCCATGTCGGTTTTGGGGCCGCTGATCCGTCATCTCAACCCGGACGGGCGCCTGCCCGCCCGAGTCACCCTCTGGTTGGAGTCACGCCGTCATGTCGCAATTCGTGATGCTGCTTTGGGAATCGCCGGCCTCGTTTGCCACCACCTCCCCCGCCGAAATGCAGTCGATCATCACCGAGTACGTCGCCTGGCGCGAGCGGATGGGCGCCGCGGGCAAAATTATCGGCGGGCACAAGCTCCGGGACGAAGGCGGCAAGCACCTCGTGGGCTCGACCGTCTCCGAGGGACCCTACACCGAGGCTACCGAGGTCATCGGCGGCTTGTTTCAGGTCTCGGCTGCAGGCTATGACGAGGCGGTCGAGATCGCTCGGAGCTGCCCCCATCTTCGATTCGGGCGGATCGAACTCCGGGAGATCGAGCCCACCGACTGACGCGGTGGTGGGTTAGGTGGACTTGACCGGCAGGGTGGTCAGGGTTCGGATCGCCTCATAGAGGACGATGCCGGCTGCCGTGGCGAGGTTGAGACTTCGGACGTGGCCCGAGGACATCGGGATGGTAAAGCACTCGTCCGGATGCTTCTCCAGAATCCGGGCCGGCATCCCCTCCGTTTCGTTCCCGAAGACGAGACAGCTGTTGGGCCGGTATGGAGCCTCCCAATAGGGGCGGACCGCGTTGGCCGAAAAGTAAAGACAACGACTCCGGGCCATCGCGTCGCGAAAGGCGAACCAGTTGCGATGGCGCCAGAGGTCGACGTGCTCCCAATAGTCAAGTCCGGCGCGCTTCAGGTCGGCGTCTTCAATCGAGAAGCCGAGCGGCTCGATCAGATGAAGACTGGTATCGGTGGCGGCACAGAGCCGAGCGATATTGCCGGTGTTCGGCGGAATCTCCGGTTGGATCAAAGCGATATGTAAGGCCATGCGATCGGTCACCCTCCGCGGGTGTGCATCTCTCGGCGAGGATCGGCCCGAAGGCCTTCGATGGGGTGCAGCACGCCGCGTTCCGCCAATGCCACGCGCTGTTCGGCCCCGCGATCGGTTCGCGCCGCCCACGTCGCCGACACGAGGGCCGCGAGGTCCGCATCGGTGGCCCCGTCGCGAAGCGGTTGCCGGAGATCGACGCCTCGGTCGGCGTAGAGACACAGGTACCAGGTGCCGTCCGCGGTAATCCGGCTCCGGTCGCAACTCCCGCAGAACGGAGCCGTCGTCGAGGCAATGACCCCGAACCGGTGTCCGCCCGGCAATTCGAAGGTTTCGGCCGGCGCCTGACCACGGCCATCGAGTGGAATGGGCGGACCGAAGTGTTTCGCCACGAGGTCCAGAATCTCGGCGCGGCTCACCACTTGGTCGCGGTCCCACCCGGTGGCGCCGCCGACGTCCATGTATTCGATGTACCGAAGCTCGAGGCCGCGTCCGATCGCGAACTCGAGCAGCCCGACGACTTCATCCTCGTTATACCCGCGGATGATGACCGAATTGAGCTTGACGGACGGGAAATGCCGCCGGGCGCTGTCGAGGCCGGCGAGAATCGCCCCATGCCGGTCGGTTTTGGCAAAGGCTTTGAGACGGGCGGGGCTCAGGGTGTCGAGGCTGATGGTGACGCGGCCGAGTCCCGCCTGCCGAAGCGCCTCGGCTTGATCGGCGAGGAGAATGCCGTTCGTGGTGAGCGTCACCTCGCCGATGGCCGATCGGGCGGCCACCAAGCGAACCAGCGCCGGGAGGTCATGCCGAAGCAACGGTTCCCCGCCGGTCAGCCGCACCTTCCCGACGCCGAGGGACGCGAAGATGCCGGCCAGCCGGTCCAGTTCTTCGAAGGAAAGGATCGAACTGCGGGGGAGCCAGGTGTAATCGGCGTTCGGCATGCAGTAGCCGCACCGCATGTTGCAGCGGTCGGTGACCGACAGCCGAAGGCTGCCTAACGGCCGGGCGAACCGGTCACGAACCGCCGTCATGCCGACACAATCCCGCCGGGCGCGGTCGGGTCCACCCAGGCCTCGGTCCCATCGACATAGCGCTCCCGTTTCCAAATCGGAACCCGGCGCTTCAGTTCTTCGATGACATACCGGCAGGCGGCGAAGGTCTCGTCGCGGTGGGCCCCGCCGACCGCGACGACGACGGCGGCATCCCCAATCGCGAGGACGCCCAGACGATGGCGGACCGCGACCGCCACCGGCCACCGGTCTTCGGCCTCCGCCACGATGGCCGCCAATGCGGCATCGGCCATCGCTTCGTACGCGGAGTACTCCAATTCGACCACCGCGCGGCCGCCATGATGGTCGCGAACCAACCCGACGAAGCTGGCGACGCCACCGCGATCGGCGGCGCCGACCGAGGCCATGACGGCGGCCACGTCCAGCGGCGCCACTGCGAGGTGGGACATTCAGCCGCCGGCCATCGGGGGGAGCAGGGCCACCTCGTCGGTGGCGACCAGATGCTGTTCGAATCCGGCCTGGGTCAGGTTGACGGTGACGAAGGGCCGCTCTGGCAACGAGTTACCTCCGGGCAGCGCTCTGAGCACCGCCACCAGGTCACCGACCGTTGCTGCCTGATCGAGCGAAACGGCGAGGCGCGGACTTCCGAGCAACTCGGCATAGCGCGCGAAGAGCAGGACTTGGACTGAGGCCATGAGGGATAATGGGCAGGTGATCCGAAACGGGCAAGGAACAAAAAGGCGAGCCGACCACGGCTCGCCCTCTCGACGACAGTGTCGTTACTCGCTAGTTGTCATCATCGTCATCGTCGTGCGACGGCGGCAAGGGTCCGCCGTCGTGCTCTTCGGCGACCAAAGCTCGTAACTCCTTACTAGGCTTGAACACCGGCACCGGTCTGGCGGCCACTTCGACCGGATCACCGGTGCGCGGATTCCGCGCCATGCGGGTCTTCCGGCGCCGGATCTTGAAGGTGCCGAAACCGCGCACTTCAATGTTGTGTTGGTCTCGGAGTGCCAGCTTGATAGCGTCAAGAAAGGCATCAACGACGCGCGCGCAATCTTTCTTAGAGATCAGCGGGCCCGCCGTCCGAGCCATGGCGGCGGTCACCTGCTCAACCAGATCGGCCTTCGTCATGCTCCCCCCTCAAGGGTCACGCCCCCCGGCTTCGGGCGGCTTATTGCGAACCGATAGTAGGGGCTTAACTGTTGTGTGTCAAGGGGTTGCGTCCCTGCAACGGCCGGGACGCCATCAACTCGAGGAACTCACCGAAGTGCGGGAATGCGTCATGGGGCCCCGGGGCGGCCTCGGGATGGTACTGGACGGCAAAGACCGGAAGGTGCCGGTGGCGTACGCCCTCGACCGTTCCATCGTTCAAATTGAGGTGAGTGACCTCGAGATCGGGCGCTCCAGGAACCCCGGAGGCGGTGCCCTCGACCGCAAATCCGTGGTTCTGCGACGTAATCAGGACTTGGCCGCCCTTGAGGTCCTTAACCGGGTGGTTCCCCCCCCGATGGCCATACGGCAGCTTGACGGTCCGGCCCCCAAAGGCCCAGCCCAACAGCTGGTGTCCTAGACAGATACCGAACGTAGGAAGGCCTGAACCAGCCAGAGTCCGGATCGTCTCGATGGCCGGGCCCAAGGCCCCCGGGTCGCCGGGGCCGTTCGAGAGGAACAACCCGTCGGGATGGCGCGCCAAGATCGCTTCGGCGGTCGTGTCCGAGGGCACCACCGTGACCCGGCAGCCGGCCAGAGACAGCATCCGAACAATGTTCCGCTTCATCCCGAAATCGATGGCGACGACGTGGGGTCCCTTGCCGCCCCCGCCCTCACCGTAGATTTCCCGGGTGCCCGCGGTCGAGGCCAGGTCCAAGCCGGCCATGGTCGGCGACGCGGCGAGGGCGGCGATCAGCTCGGGGGTCGGTTCCGTCCCGACCGCGATCACACCCCGCATCGCTCCCCGTTCCCGGATGTGGCGGGTCAACCGTCGGGTATCGACCCCCTCAATGACCGGGACACCAGCCCGGTTCAGCCACTGATCGAGGCCATCGGTCGCCTGCCAGTTCGAGTGACTCCGGGCCATTTCCCTGACGACCACCCCGGCCACCTGGGGGCGCCCGGATTCCATGTCGCCCTCGTTGACGCCATAGTTGCCGATCATCGGAGCCGTCATCACGACGATCTGGCCGATATAGCTCGGATCGGTGAAGGTCTCCTGATAGCCGGTGAGGTTGGTGGTGAAGACGACTTCACCAAACCCGGGTTTTTGATCGGCGCGGGCGGTGCCGGCGTACCAGGTGCCATCCTCGAGCAAGACGAAAGCGGGGCGCTCCGTCATCGAAGCGCCCCGTCACGATAGTCAGTCTGGATCATTGATCTACTTGGTGGCCGGGGCCGGGGCCGCGGGGGCCGGAGCCGCCGCAGTGGAGGGTGCCGTTCCGGTCGTTGCCGGCGCCTGGTTGAGCGGCGCGGGGGCGACCGCGGCCGGAGCGTTTCGAAGCCGCTGCTGTACGTCGGTGGCCCCAACGGCCCCGCGCGAGGCGATCAGGGACAGTACCAACGCCAAGAACATGAAGATGCCGCCGGTCCACCACGAAAGCGTGTGGAGAATGGTGACCGCCTGCCGTCCGCCCATGACCAAATCGGTGGTGCCGCCGCCCAGCGAGGCCATGCCCCCGCCTTGGCCGGCTTGCAACAACACGACCACGGCGAGGAGGAGCCCGTCGATCACCAGCAACGTTAGGATGAACCCGTAAAGCATAATGGCCTCGGAATTAGCCGCTGAAGATAGCCGCTCTCGGTAAGCGGCGTCAAGATTTTGACCCCCGAGACTAGGGGGCCGAGACCAGTCGGCGCCAGCCGGCGGGGTCGAGGCTCGCCCCACCGACCAAGACCCCATCGAGCTCCGACTCGGCCAGCAGGGCGCCGACGTTGCCCAGATTAACGCTCCCGCCGTAGAGCACCTGAGGAGCCGGATGTCCGCGGCCGCGTAGATCGGCCCGGAGGGCGGCGTGGACCGCGGCGGCATCCGCCGGCGTGGCATTCTTGCCGGTCCCAATCGCCCAAACCGGCTCATACGCGACCACCACCCTGGCAAGGTCGGACGCCACCAGCCCGTCGACCGCACCATGCAATTGACCGAGCACGACCACCAGGGTCGTCCCGGCCTCCCGCTCCGCCAGGGTTTCGCCGACGCAGAGGAGCGGCGTCAGGCCATAGTCGAGCACCGCCCGGACCTTCCGAGCCGTCTCGGGCACCGATTCGCCGAAGACGTGTCGCCGCTCCGAGTGCCCGATCAGCGCGATAGTGGCCCCCGCGGCCTTCGCGAGCCCAACGGAGGTCGCCCCGGTGAACGCCCCTTTGGGCTCCCAGTACACGTCTTGGACCCCGGCGGCGACCCCAGGGCTCCCAGCCAACGCCGCCGCGACCGTCTCCAGACTGACGGCACTTGGGAAGAACCAGTAACGGTTGGCGGGTTCTGGTTCGAATCCGGCCAAAAAAACGGCCAAGTATTCCCGCGCCTCCGCCGGCCCGAGGTGCATCTTCCAGTTCGCCGCGAAAATCCGCCCCCGCGCCATCAGGCCTCGTCCAGCGCGGCGACACCGGGGAGCACCTTGCCCTCGAGAAATTCGAGGGCCGCCCCGCCGCCGGTGGAGACGTGGCTGACCTGGTTCGTCAGGCCGGCCTGGGCCACGGCCGCGGCGGAATCGCCGCCGCCCACCACCGTCACGGCCCCTCGTTTGGTGGCCTCCGCCATCGCCATCGCGATCCCCAGGGTGCCTTGGTCGAACGGCGGGGTTTCGAAGACGCCCATCGGGCCGTTCCAGATCACCGTGCCCGCCGCGTGAATCCGGGCGCTGAAATCCCGAACCGTGGCCGGGTCGATGTCGAAGATGGCAAACCCGGGCGGAATCCGATCGCGGGTTACGGTAATCGTGGTAATGCCGACCTTGAGTTCCGGTGCCACGACGCCGCCTCGCGGCAGCACCAGTTTCTCACCGGCCCGGTCGAGCAACGCCTTGGCCAACTCGACCCGGTCCGGCTCGATCAGCGAGTTGCCGGTTTCGAGTCCCATGGCTTTGAAGAACGTGCAGGCCATGGCGCCGCCCACGAGCACTTGATCGACTTTCGGCAGCAGCGCTTCGATCAGATCGATCTTGCCGCTGATCTTGGCCCCGCCCATGACCGAGATGAACGGCCGTTTGGGCTGGGTCAACGCCGCGCCGAGATACTTGAGTTCGGTCTCCATCAAGAACCCGGAGACGGCGGGCTTGAGGAGTTCCGCAATGCCGGCCGTTGAGGCATGCGCTCGATGGGCCGAACCGAACGCGTCATTCACATAGAGCTCCCCAAGCGCGGCGAACTGCTTGGCAAGCTCGGGGTCGTTGGTCTCTTCACCCGGATAGAAGCGGGTGTTCTCCATCAGCGCGACCCCGCCCCGCGCCAGCCGCTTGGTGGCGGCGACCGCCGCCTCGGAGGCCGGATTGTCGATGAACGTGACGGTGGCCCCGAGCGCGGTCTCGAGGGCCCGGACGCAGGGCCGGATCGTGTACTTCGGGTCCGGCCCGCCCTTCGGCCGGCCGAAATGGGACAGGAGAACGACTCGCGCGCCCTTGGACCGGAGATACCCGATGGTGGGCAGCGACGCCCGGATCCGGGTATCGTCGGTGACCTTCCCGTCTTTGACCGGGCAGTTGAAATCGACGCGGACGACGACGCGCCGCCCGTCGAGGCGGGCTGGGTCAAGCGAGGCCAGCGTCCGCTTCATGCGCCAAGCGCCCCGATGTACCGCATCAGGTCGACGCAGCGCGCCGAGTAGCCCATCTCATTGTCGTACCACGACGACACGTGGACCATCGTCCCGTCGATGACCTGAGTCGAGAGCAGATCGACGGTGCTCGATGCCATGTTGCCCACGTAGTCGATCGACACCAACGGTTCGTCGCTGACGGCCAAGACCCCCTTCAACGCTCCGGCCGCCGCGGCCGTGAAGACCTCGTTGAGTTCTTGAACCGAGGTCGGCTTTTCGACCACGCAGGTCAGGTCGACGAGGGAGACATCGGCGGTCGGCACCCGAAGCGCCACCCCATCGATCTTCCCCTTCACCTCCGGGATGACGAGCGCGGTGGCCTTGGCCGCCCCAGTCGTGGTCGGAATGATCGACATGGCCGCGGCCCGGGCCCGCCGCAGGTCCTTATGCGGCAGGTCGAGGATCATTTGGTCGTTGGTGTAGGAATGCACCGTGGTCATGAGCCCCGAGACCACGCCGATCCGGTCATCGAGCGCCTTCACCAGCGGCGCGAGGCAGTTGGTGGTG
>JANMHX010000134.1:0-10714 GCA_031375485.1 Gemmatimonadota bacterium
CCGGTCGTTTCGGGAGGGAGATTCCATCCACATCCCGGCCAAGCTGATTCACCAGATCGAAGCGGTGGTCGACTCCGACGTGCTCGAGGCCTCAACACCCGAATTGGACGACCTCGTCCGAATTACCGATCGCTACGGGAGAACCTGACCGTGCAAGTCATCATACCGCTGGCCGGCAAGGGGACCCGGGTTCGTCCTCATTCGCATCTGGTTCCGAAGCCGATGCTCAAGGTGGCCGGGCGTCCGGTCATGGATTGGGTGATGGACCGGGTCCAGGGGCTCGATGTCTCCGAGATCATCTTCATCACCGGCCACCTCAAGGAGCAGGTGGAGGCCTACGCGACCGGCCGGTATGGCGTGCCGTGCCGGTACATCGAGCAGAAGGTCCAAGACGGGACCGCGGGGGCCGTCAATTTGGCCCGGCCGTTCGTTCATGAGCCGATCTTGGTCATCTTCGTCGATACGGTCTTCGAGGCTGACCTCACCCTGATCAACCGGGCCACCGCTGACGGGATCATCTGGGCCAAGGAGGTCGAGGACTACCAGCGCTTTGGAGTCGTGGTGACGGACGCCGATGGCTACATGACCAAAATCGTCGAGAAACCCGCCACCCCGATTTCCAAGCTCGCCAATATCGGCCTGTACTACATCAAGGACGTCGACGCCCTCTGGAACGGCATTGATCACACCTTGGCGGCGCCCGCCAACAAGGGTGAGTTCTACCTGACCGACGCCTTCCAATGGATGATCGAGCACGGGAAGAAGATCCTGACCGCGGAAGTAGGCGGATGGTACGACTGCGGGAAGCTCGACGCGTTCCTCGAGACCAATCAAATTCTGCTCGAACAGGGAGCGGCCCGCCGGGGCAGCTTCCCGGGGGTCACCTTCATCGACCCAGTACTGATTGAAGACGGCGTCGCGATCACCGGGTCCACGATCGGTCCAAACGTCACCGTCGAAACGGGCACGGTCATCGTCAATTCGACCCTGTCGCACACGTTGGTCGGGCAGAAGGGCGTCATCACGGACGCCACGCTTCGCCATTCGATGCTCGGCAACCGGGTGACCGTGAAGGGGTTTTCGGGGTCGCTCAGCGTCGCGGATGACTCGGACATCACGGGCGCCTAGCCGGTGACGCCGTTATTGCCCGAGCTGGCCCGGTCGTTCCTCGATCTCTGGCACCACTTCGACGGGGCCGAAGCGAGCCGGACCGACCGGGTCGGCCCGGCCCCGATTCTGGCCTCGTTCGACGACCAGACCCTGAAGCCGCACGCGGCGGCGTTTCGCTCCCTGGCGCATGCGGTCGAGGAACTCGAGCTCGATCAGCTTGACGACGAAGTCGACCGCACGATTCTGATCGACGCGATTCGGGTCCGGCTCCGGCGGGTGGAGCACGATCGCCCCGACCGGCGGAGTCCGGCCCTTTGGCTCGACCGGCTGGCGGCCATCGTCGCGGCCCGGCCCGGCGACCAGGCCATGCTCGACGCGATCCCGGCCTGGGCGGCCGCCCTCCGGCAGTCGGTCTCGAAGCCGTCGATCGGCAATCTGCAGGTGGCCCTCGAGCTGCTGGCTGACGTCCGCGCGGCCGTCTCCGACCCCGGGGCCGCCGAAGCTCTGGCGGGACTGGAGACCTTCTTCCGGCACGATGTGGTGGTCGATGGCGGCACCGCCGCCGGTGCGTTAGGCGAGGACCAGGTCACCTGGCACCTCCACCATGAATTCAAACTCGAAATGACCGCGGCTCAGGCGGAACGCCGGCTGATCGCGTTGGTCGAGTCGTCGGCGGCCGACCTCGAGACCGGCCGGTCCCTCGACGCCGCCGCCGGACGCGGGGCCCGGGTGGCGGCGGCGGCCGAGCCGAGGGAAATCCGCCGTCGGCTCGCGGCGCCGGAATGGCTTTCGGCCATGGATCTGTTCTCCGGCCATCGGTCGGCGGGGGAGCGCCATGTGGCCTTGGTCGTGGCCGGGCTCGACTTGGCCATGCAGCTCGGCCGGATCGGCGCGGCCGAGGGTGTGGCCAAGCTGACCGACCGGCTCCCGAGCCGGCGGGACCAAATCCGGCGGGTGGTGGTGGCGCCGCTCGAATCGGTCGGTACCGCACTTCTCGCCGCTGAGTGGCAGGCGGTCGCCAGCGCCCGGAACGCGGCCCCCCCCGATCTGATCGCCACGGCCACCGCCCGCGGCCTGTTCCACCCGGCGCTGGCCGCCTGGGCGCTCGGCGCCGATGCCTGACACGCCCCGGGTCCCCGCCACGGTCAAAGGCCTGTCGGCGGTCTCGCTCCTCAATGATTTCGCCAGCGAAATGGTCTATCCGCTGCTGCCGGCGTTCCTGACCGGCACGTTAGGCGCCGGGCCGATCGCCCTCGGCGCCCTGGACGGCGCCGCCGACCTGGCGGCCTCCGTGGTCCGGTGGTGGAGCGGCCGGTGGGCCGACCGGCGCCGGTGGCGTCTTCCCTTGGTCTGGGCCGGCTATGCCGTGGCGACCGGACTCCGACCGGTCATGGCGGTTACCGCCGCCGCGTGGCAGGTCATCGGAGTCCGGGTGCTCGACCGCGTGGGGAAGGGGCTGCGGTCGCCGGGCCGGGATGCCCTCATCGCCGACGCCACCCCGCAGGTAATGCACGGCCGCGCCTTCGGTCTCCATCGGACCGCCGACCACTTGGGAGCGGTGCTTGGGTCGTTGATGGCGTTCGAACTGCTGCGGCGGGGGGTTCCCGTCCGCCAGGTGCTCGGGGCCAGCATCATTCCGGGGCTGGCGGCACTTGGCGTGCTGACGCTGGTGCTCTGGCGGGCCCGGACCCTGGTCGGCGTCGAGTCGGCCCCGTCCCCCTCTCCTGATGACGCTGTCACCGTTTCGAGCGGCTCCCTGGCCGGCTTGGCGCTGCTGGCCGCGGTCCGCTTGCCGGAAGCGTTGATTCTCCTCCGAATCCAGGATCTTGGTCTGCCGGTCGCCGGCGTGCCGCTGGTGTGGGCCGTGCTCCACATCGTCAAGAGCGCCGCGTCGTACCCGTCCGGCTGGTTGGCCGACCGGGTTGGCGTCGGCCCCTCGCTGGTCCTTGGCACCATAGCGTACGCCGCAACGGCCTTCGGTTTGTCCCGCGATCTCACCCCGACTTTGGCGGTTGGGGTGTTCCTGCTCCACGGCCTGGCCGGCGGTTTCCTGGAGCCGGCCGAGCGGGCGGCGGTGGCGCGGGTGGCGCCGGGCAAGCGTGGCCGGGCGTTTGGGACCTACCAGGCCATGGTGGGGGTCGGGGCCCTCATCTTCGGCCTTGGGTACGGATGGCTCTACCAGACCTTCGGCGGCGGGCTGGCTCTGTTCGTCGCCGCCGGGATGGCGGTCTCGGCGCTCGGCATTCGGCGCTCGGTGCTCGGCTGGGGGCGCCAGGGCTGAGCTTGCGGGATGGCGTGGCGGCCGATAGCTTCGCGCCAGATGCCCTTTTCTGAATTCGGGAAAACGTCCAGTTGGCAGACGGTCGGCCGCTCGCGGTCGGCGGTCTTGCCGGAGGCGTTGGAGCAGCCGGTGGTGATTCCCGGCTTTGCCGGCAAGACGGTCGTCGTCACCGGCGGGGCCACGGGCTTGGGGCGGGCCATTGCGCTCGAGTTCGGCCGACTGGGCTGCAACGTGGCGTTCTGCTTCGTCAACTTGCCCGGCCGGGATGTTCGGGAAATGGCCTTGTTGACCGAAACGATCCTGGCATCGAGGGGTGCCCGGGTGCTGGCCGATACCTGTGACGTCCGGGATCGGGAGCAGGTGGCTCGGTTCGTCGATGCCGTCAAGGAGAAATTCGGGTCGGTCCATTTCTTGGTGAACAACGCCGGGATTGCGATCGACGGGGCCCAATGGCGCCTGACCGAAACGGACTGGAACGACGTCATCATGACCAATCTGATCGGGGCCAACAACTGCATCGCCTCGGTTGCCCCGATCATGCGGCGCCAGCGGTATGGCAAGATCGTCAATATCAGTTCCCATCAAGCCACCCGGCCCGGGTTCGGCGTCACCAGCTACGCCGCCAGCAAGTCCGGGCTCGAGGGCCTGACCCGGGCCGCGGCGGTGGAACTCGGTCCGACCAACATCAACGTCAATGCGGTGGCCCCCGGGTTCGTCCGCACTGAGCGTCTGCAGCAACTGCCGCCCGAGGTGCTGGAGCGGGCCAAGACCAGCACGGTGCTGGGCCGCCTGGCCGAGCCCGAGGACGTGGCGCATGTGGTGTCCTTCCTGTGTTCCGACGAGGCCCGGCACGTCACCGGCCAAGTGATCCAAGTCGACGGGGGCTTGGCCCTGGAGCGTTAGCGGCCTCGGTGTGTACCTCCGGCGGCGCCGAGTCGTCTTTTCAGACCGACTCCGTTAGGATTACTGCTGCTATGTCGAGAAACCGCAACGTGTTCGCCCTCGTGACCGTGGTTGCTTCGCTGGCCGCCGCCCAGTCGGTGTTGGCCCAGAAGAGGCCGGTGACCCAGCCCCTCGTCGTCAATGCGGTGGCTGGCCAGGGCGTCGCCATCGTTCCCGTCAACATGTTCCTGATCGAACCCGAGGTCCCGCCCGGCACCTTCGCGTTGGCTCGGCCGGCGCTGCTCCGGTGGGTCGATTCGGTGCTGTTCGAAGGGGCCAGTTCCCGGGCGCCCGAAGTAAAATGGATCCCGCCTCAGGAATTGCGCCGTATTTCCCGGCGGGCCGGGGGCCTGATGCCGGATCCCGACCAGATGGGGCAATCGATCATGCGGAGTTGGGGTATGTCCTCGGTCCCTGATCCGCTCCGGTCGAACCTCCGCCGGCTGTTGGCGGTGGCGGGCGGGTCGCGCTACGCGATGATTCCCGCCTCCGTGGTGTTCAAGTCCGATAGCACCGGTGCGCTCGCGGTCGACATGGCCGTTCTCTTGGCGGATGTCCGGACCGGGCGAGTGGTCTGGCGATCGATGGCCAAGGGCAGCGGTGGCACGCCCGATCAGGTGCTGGGCAAGGCCGTGAAGACGATCTTCCCCGTTGAGGGCGAGCCATGACGTATGAGGTGACCCTGATTCCAGGAGACGGGATCGGGCCGGAAATCAGTGACGCGGCGATCAAAGCGGTTGAAGCAACCGGCATCACGTTCCAGTGGGACCGGCAGTTGGGCGGGATGGCTGCGGTGGCGGCGACAGGGTCGCCGATGCCCGACGCCACCGTGGCGAGCATCCGGCAGCGGCGCGTGGCGCTCAAGGGGCCGCTCACGACGCCCTCCGGCCCGGGGTATCGGTCGGTGAACGTCGCGCTCCGGCGCGAGTTCGAGTTGTTCGCCAACGTCCGGCCCGCCAAGACCATCCTGCCCGGCCGGTACGACCACATCGACATCGTGTTGGTGCGGGAAAATCTCGAAGGATTCTACACCGGCATCGAGCACTGGATTGCCACCAAGGACGATCCCCACGCAGCCGGCGTCACCACCGGGGTCACCACCCGGTACGGCTGCGAGCGGATCATCCGGTACGCCTTCGAGTACGCGATTCGGACCGGGCGGAAAAAAGTCACCATCGTTCACAAAGCGAACATCCTGAAGATGGTGAGCGGGTTGTTCCTGGAGGTCGGCCACGAGGTGGCGGCCGAGTATCGGGGCCGAGTCGAGTCCACCGACATGATCGTCGACAACTGCGCGATGCAGCTGGTGGTCCGGCCCGAGCAGTTCGACGTGATCGTGACCACGAACCTGTTTGGCGACATCTTGAGTGATGAAATCTCCGGTCTGGTCGGAGGCTTGGGATTGGCGCCCGGGGCCAATATCGGAACGACGGCTTCGATTTTCGAAGCCGTCCACGGCAGCGCGCCGGACATTGCGGGTCAGGGTCTGGCCAATCCGGCGGCGCTGATGTTCGCGGCCGCGATGATGCTGGAGCACCTCGGCGAGGCCGAGGCGGGTGGCCGGCTCCGGCGAGCCATCGTGGATTCGATCGTGAAAGACCAAGTCCGGACCAAGGATCTGGGTGGCCATGCTACGACTCAACAATTCGGCGATCACGTCGCGGCTCGGGCTCGCGGCTGAGCCGGTTCCCTGCGTCCAATGCGACCGGCGCGAGCCGGGCTTGGCGTGGGGGGACTATTGCCACGTGTGCAAGGAGGAGCGTCGGCGGAAGGCCGCCCGGATCGGGCAGCGTTACGCCATCATGGCCGCCGTGCTGCTCGCGGCGTGGCTGATCTGGAAGACGCCGCCCGCGCTGACGCAACGGATCTTCGCCGCGGCTTCGGTGCTGCTGGTCTATGTGATCGTCCGCCGGTTCGTCTCCCGGATCCTCGAAGAATATCTGCCCAAGGAGTTGCGATGAGATCAGCGGGTGTCTTTGCGGTCGTCACGTTGATGGGAGGGGCCGTGGCCGAGGCGCAAACCAGTCTCACGATCTACAACGATGGCCGGGTGCTGCAACGCCGGACCCTCCCGATTCGGGTACCGGCCGGCGGGTCGTCCCATCAACTGATGCTGGGGCAGTTCGATCTTGGCTCCCTCTTCGCCCTGGATTCCGGGGTGGCGATTACCGGCGCCCAATACGACGCCGCCCAAGACCAAGCCAATGCCCTGCGCCGGGCCGTGGGCCGGCAGCTAGCCTTCGCGACCCGAGGCGCCAACGGCGCCCCGACCATCACCATGGCCGACGTCCTGGCGGTCGATCCCGAGCGGTATCGGCTCGAGGATGGGCGGGTCACGTTCCAAGCGCCCGGCATCCCGCTGTTTCCGGCCGAGCTGGTGCCCCTCCAGTCCACCCTGACGGTCGGGATCAAGAGCGACAAACCTCGCACCACTCTCGGTCTGGGCTTCTTCTCCGGCGGGGCGTCCTGGAACGCGGTGTATGCCATTACGTTAGGCAAGGGAACCGCTCGGGTGGCGGGGCACGCGGCCATTCAAGTCGGCACGATCCGGGCCGATTCCGTCGAGGTGCAGCTGCTGGCCGGCAACGTGGGGTCCGCCCCGAAAGCGTTTCAAAACCAGGCCCGAGAGGTGTCGATGGCCATGGCGGCGGACATCGGGGCCGGCGAGCAGCAGGTCGGCGAGGCCCACCTCTACACCCTGTTGGGCCGGATGGCGTTCGTGCCGGGTGTCGAGACCTCGGCGGCGCTGTTCGAACCGGCCACCGCCCTGCTCGAGCGAACCTACACCGTGCGGGGGCAGCTTCCGTATTGGGGCGGCCTGCCCCAATCCGGCGACGAGCAGCGCGAACCGGTCGCCGTCACCTACATCGTCAAACGCCCGGCCAAGACCGAGTTCGGCGACCGGCCCGTACCGGGCGGGACCGTGCGCCTCTACGAGCGCGATACCTCGGGCCGGCCCCAACTAGTTGGCGAATCCTCGATCGGCCATACCGCGGCCGGCCAGGATCTTCGACTCGACGCCGGCACCGCCTTCGACCTGACGGCCCGCCGTCTTCAGACGGCCTACGAGACCCGTCCCGAAGGCAAGCGGACCGTGGCCTTGGCCACCTACGCCGTCACTATTGCCAACGCCAAGGACTCGGTTGTCTCGGTCGATGTCCTGGAGCAGCGCGGCGGCGAGTGGACCGTCGTCTCGAGTTCGATCGCGGCGGAGAAGGTCTCGAGCACCATCACTCGGTTCCGGGTCAAGGTGCCGGCCCGCGGTGAAACCACCCTCACCTACCGAGTCAGGGTCGTCTGGTAGGGTGACGACCCTCGTTCACCTCTCCGACCTCCATTTTGGCCGGGACGTCGATCTCGACCAGATCCAGGTCCTGGAGTCGTTGGTTCCGACCCTCGGGCCCACCGCCATCGTCATCTCCGGTGACCTGACCCAACGGGGCCGGCATGGAGAATTCCAGCGGGCCCTGGCCTTCGTGGAACGGCTTCGGCCCGCGGCACCAGTCCATGTCATTCCGGGAAATCACGACGTGGCCTGGTGGGAAACCCCCTTCGGGCTCCTCGGCACCGACCGCCTGACGGTCAAGTATCGCCGCTATTTCGGCGCGGACCTGTCGCCCACCCTCGAGGTGCCCGGTGCGGTGATTGCGTCCGCGCTGACCAGTCACGGCGTGGCCTTCGGATCGATGACCTGGAAGTTCTGGCGGGATCCGGCCGTGAAGGGGCACCTGCCGCGCTCGGAGGTGGAGCGGGTCACCGCCCGGTTCCAGTCGGCCGGAACCCGATTGAAAGTGATCGTCCTCCACCACAACGTCCTCCGGGGTGAGATCTCCCGGCGGATGGGGTTGGCTCACTGGCGCTGGGCCGAGGAAGCCCTCCGCTCGACGGGAGCCGACCTGGTGCTCTGCGGCCACGACCACCAGGAGGGCGCGGCGGCCTCAGGCCGGATGATCGTGTCGACCGCGAGCACCCACACCCACCGGACTCGTGGGCACCGGCCGTCGGCCTTCAACGTCATCACCGTCGACGACGCATCGATCGTCATCAGGCACCACATCTGGGACCGGGCCCGCCGCACCTTCCAGCCGGGCGAACCGGCGCGGTTTCCCCGCACCCGCGAGCGATGACCGCCCAACTCGGGCTCGATTTTGCCCCGCCCCGGGACCTCGTGCTGGAACTCCGGGCCCTCGGCGTGCCGGCGTCGATTCCGATCGTGCTCCATCACAACCGCCGGGTCATGCTCTCGTTCAAACCGCGGAGCGGACTCCGGGTTCATGCGGGCTATGCCCGGGCCCCCGCCGAGGTCGTGGCCGCCATCGCCAAGTGGGCCAGACCCTGGGTGCGGCGGAAGGATCGCCGGGAGGCCGCTCGGATCTTCCTGAGCTTTTCGGTCCATCCCGACGGCCCTCCCCGGCGGGTTCGCCGTCCCGATCGGCCCGACCCCGGCGACGACCAACGCATTGCCCAGCTGCAGGCCCTGCACGCCGTCTTGAACGCGCGGTGGTTCGACGGCCGACTGGCCCCGATTCCAATCGAACTCTCGGGCCGGATGCGGCGGAAGCTTGGTCACTACGAGCCGAAGTCGATCGGAACTCCGCTGATCGCCATCAGTCGCCGCCACCTCCGGCGGGATGGGTGGGCCTCGGTCAGCGACACGCTCCTCCACGAGATGGTGCACCAATGGCAAGACGAATTGGGACTCCCGGTCGATCATGGACCGGAGTTCCGGCGAAAGGCCAAAGCCGTCGCCATCGAACCGCGGGCCATCACGATTCGGTAGCCCGCGAACCTCCGACCACGCACGAAGGGCATCCCTGGTCCGGATGCAGCAGCGGCCCCCGAAACCCGAGCTACCACCGGCGGCCTTTTCAGGCTATTTTCCGTCCTTAACTCGTTTTTTCTCAAGGGGTTGCCCCATGTCAGTCGGTGTCGCCGGGTCCCAGTTTGCCGGAGTCGATTTGTATCAAATCGATTCCCTCCTCACCGAAGAAGAGCGGGCCATTCGGGACACCGTCCGGGCCTGGGTCGATGAGCACTTGATGCCGATCATTGGTGAGTACTACGTCGCCGGCAAATTCCCCAAGCAATTGATCCCCGGTCTCGCCGAACTCGGCGTTCTTGGCGCCAACCTGCCCGAGGAATACGGGTGCGCCGGCTTGGGTAACGTGGCCTACGGGCTCATCATGCAGGAACTCGAGCGGGGCGATAGCGGGATTCGTTCGTTTGCGTCGGTCCAGGGTGCTCTCGTCATGTACCCGATCTACGCCTTTGGGTCCGAGGCTCAACGGAAGCGATGGCTTCCGACCTTGGCCCAAGGAAAAGACATCGGCTGCTTCGGCCTGACCGAGCCGGATTTTGGTTCCAACCCGGGCGGGATGATCACCACCGCCAAGGAAACCAAGGACGGCTGGGTTCTGAACGGAACCAAGATGTGGATCACCAACGGCTCGCAAGCGACCGTGGCCGTGGTCTGGGCCAAGACCGGCGACATTGACGACTCCAAGTCGATCCGGGGCTTCATCGTGCCGACCGACACCAAGGGTTTTTCCGGCAAGGACCAAAAGGGGAAGCTCTCGCTTCGCGCCTCCGATACGGCCGAACTCCATTTCGAAGACGTCCACCTTCCGAAGGACGCCCTGCTGCCGAAGTCCGGCGGCCTGAAGAGCCCGCTCCAGTGCCTGACCCAGGCCCGGTACGGCATCTCCTGGGGCGCGATCGGCGCGGCCATGGCCTGCTACGACGAAGCGGTGCGGTACTCCAAGAGCCGGATCATGTTCGGCCGGCCGATCGGTGGCACCCAGATCCAGCAGGTCCGGCTGGCCGACATGGCCACCGAGATTACCAAAGCCCAATTGCTGTCGCTCCAATTGGGCCGGATGAAAGAGGCGGGCACCATGACGCCCCAGCACGTCTCGATGGCCAAACGGAACAACGTGGACATGGCCTGCGAATGTGCCCGGGAGTCCCGTCGGTTGCTCGGCGCCAACGGGATCTTGGCCGAGTATCACTCGATGCGCCACATGGCCAATCTGGAATCCGTCTATACCTACGAGGGCACTCACGACATGCACTCGCTGATCCTCGGACAAGAAATCACCGGACTCAGCGCGTATTAGCTCACTGTAAGGAGGGATTGTGAAGATCGCGGTGTGTTTGAAACGGGTTCCCGACACCACGGCCAAAATCGTGGTGGGGGGGGACGGGAAATCCATCGACGAGGCGGGCGTGAAGTTCGTCCCGAATCCGTACGATGAGTACGCGCTCGAGGCGGCGCTGGCCCTGAAGGAAAAGGCCGGGGCCGGGGAGACGGTGGTCTACTCATTGGGCGGCGATGCCGCGCAGGAGACGATCCGGACCGCCCTCGCCATGGGCATCG
The DNA here is from genome assembly GCA_031375485.1 of Gemmatimonadota bacterium. GTDB lineage: Bacteria > Gemmatimonadota > Gemmatimonadetes > Gemmatimonadales > GWC2-71-9 > SHZU01. The sequence continues at coordinate 10,710 of JANMHX010000134.1, forward strand.
ACCGC
>JANMHX010000147.1:0-12533 GCA_031375485.1 Gemmatimonadota bacterium
GCGGTCGGCGGCCAGCGTGAGCTTCGAGACGGTGTTGTTCCGGATTATGGACCAGGGCGGCAAGAAGTTCAGCTACCAGGAACTGCTCGAGCTGGGCCGGAAGGCGGTCGAGAAAGAATTCCGGGGTGAGCCGGCCGGCCGGATCCAGCTCGCGATCCAATTCGCCCAGATCTACCTGCGCCGCGACGACCCGGCCAACGCCGCCGAACTCCTGAACCGGAGCCTGGCCATCGCCGATTCGCTGGGCGACATGGAGTGGAAAGCCAGAACCCGATGCGAATTGGCGGCGGCCGTGATCAAGTCCGGTCAGGCGGATTCCGCCCTCGCTCTGGTTGCCACCGCCCGGGGCATGCTCGCCGGCCTCGACAACTTGGATGCCGGAGCGAACAACGCCTGCGATCGGAACGGCGGCGACGCCTGGCTGGCCGCCGGCCAACCGGACTCCGCCGCCCGGCTATTCGAACAGGTCTCCGAGCGATACCGGGCGGACGCCGATACCCTCACCGAGCAGTACATCTTGGCGCTCAACAACAACGCCCGAGCGCTGTACGGCGCCAAGCGCACCCGGGAAGCAAGAACGGTGGTGCGGCGACTCCTGGACCTGAGTCAGAACGTCTCGGACCCCTGGACCAGAATCGGCACCATGCTCAACTTCGCGATTTCCACCGACGGGCTCGGCGAGTTCGCGACCAATCACCAGTTTCTGGGGCGGATCGTCGCCGACTCCGCCGGAGCCGACTCGACCGCAGCCAGGGCCCCGGTACTCCGGTTTCAATATGCCAGCGTCCTCGACCGGATGGGGCTGACCGATTCCGCCCGGTACTGGATCGACCGTGCCTTGGCCGAGGAGGCCGATCTCGGTCCGATCTTCGCCGTCCGGGCTCACGCGACGGCCGCCACGATCGCGGCGCGCCAGGGGAACCGCGAGGCATTCGCCCGGCACTCAGCGGGCGTCGAGCGGCTCGGGCAGGCGCTGAACACCAAGGCGCGCCCTGAGCTGGGATTGTTACGTTTGCTCACCATACCGAACGAGAGCGGGAATCTCGCCGCTCAAATCCGAACTCAACTCGACACGTTGGGCCTCGGCGCCGGACGGCCGTATCAAGGGCGGCTGCTCGATCACTTACTCGTCGCCGCCGAGCGGCTCAACGATGCCGGGTTCTTCGCCGACGCCCGGGGGTATGCGGTCACCGCCGGAGCCTTGGCGACCACCGATTCGTTGACCCGGACCCAAAGCGGCCTGGTGGGCTTGGCGCTTTTGGAGCAGGCCCGGGCGGCCGCCGGACTGAAGGACCGGTCCGGCGCCCGCCAAGCCGCGAGCGCGGCGGACGCCCCGCTCCGATTCGGATTCGGGCCGGGTCACCGGTTGGTGGCGCGGGCCGCCTCTCTCCGCGATTCGATCGGCCGTTAGGCGATCGGCTACTTGGGCCGGGCCGGAATCCGGCAGGCGTAGTTGGCCGCCTCGTCGGTCGACCCCGTCCCCCGATACGCCGCCACCTTCGGGTAGGCGCAGAGCGGCCGGGCGATCGGAGCGGCCTTGGCCGGATCCAGGAGCGGCTCGCCCGGCCGGATGCCGGTGCCGATGATCTGCTCGGGCGCAACGCCCTTTTCCACCCACCGATCGAGCGCGGCGACGATATCCCGACCGGGATCCGCGGCCTCTGCCGACGGCTCGTTCTGGCCGAAGTCGGCCGGGCCGATGCCGCCGCCGCAGTGCCCCATGCCCGGCACCATGAACAGCCGGTAGAACTCCGGCACCGACGGCCCCAACTTCGCCAGGACCTGCTCGTAGTATTCGATCGAGCCCGGCGCCGGGATCGCGGCGTCACCCCAGCCGTGGTATTGGATCAACTTCCCGCCCCGGGCCCGAAACGGTCCGAGGTTGGGATCGGTGGCATCGAGCACCGGAGCGAGTTTGGCAACGGCCGCCGCCAGATCGCGATCGAAGTCCATGGTCCGGTAGTCCCAATCGGGCTTCTCGAACACCATACTCTGATAGAAAGTGGTGCCGAACCAGGCCAGGAACGGGAGCGGTTGCTCGGGACTCGCCACCACCCACAGATGCCAGTTCCCGATGATCGCCTCGGTGCCGGGCACCGCCCCGGCGTAAATCCGCTCGCCGGTCCGCGGGTTCCTGGGGCCTTGATAGATCTTCCGGAGGGCGGTCAACTGAGCCGCCGTTAGGCAGTCTGGGCCGTCCGCGCCCGCGCATTGGAGCGGCGCCGGATCGAACCGACAGATCCGCGGATCCTCGATCAGGCCGTCGGCCACCCGGTCGAGCCGGTCGCAGGCGGCCGCCGCGGCCCGCTGGATCAGACCCAGCTTGGCGACGGGAATGGCGCTCCCGGGCGTCTCGTTGAGCGCCCTCCAATTCCAGACGCCGGAGGTCAGGAGCCTCGTCCAGTTGTTGGCGGGGGCGCCGGCGATGATCCCGTCGAAATCGGCGGGGTACCGCTGGGCCTCCATCAGCGCCTCGCGGCCCCCATCGGAGCAGCCCACGAAATACGACCGGCTCGGCGCCTTGCCATAGAACGCCTCGACGAGAGCCTTGGCGTGGACGGCCGTGAGATGGACCGCCCGATGCCCGAAGTCGACGACCTTCTCCGGATGGCCCACCGCGAACACCGGGCTCATCCCGGTATGTCCGTTGTCGGTGCCGGCCGTGGCAAAGCCGCGCTTCAATCCGTTGGCCAGCGAGGACGCGGGGATGCTCCCCGCGTATCCGCCATTGCCCGCCTGTTGGAACTTCCCATTCCAAGTGGCCGCCGCCGGCAGCCACACCTCGAATTTGATCTCCGAGTCCGCCGTTGGCCGGGCGGTGCCCTGAACCCGGCAGTAGGCCGGCAGCGCCATCGGCGACCCCGGTAATCCGTCGGCCGGCGGCGTAAACACCCCGGCCGCCATTTCCGTTGCCGCAGTGACCACCGCATCCGAAAGCCTGGTCCCGACGAGACCAGCACAGGCCCGCTGCGCCGCCACCGGCCGCGCCACTCCAGCCGCCAAGGCGACCATCCCCGCCACCGCAAGACGCCCCATCGCGCCCCTCAATTATTTGGTTGTCCCCCAATCTACCACCCCAACCGCCACCTCTTGCCCCCACCCCCCCGCAACGTTTCCTTTCGCCCCCACGTAAGGTGCCGAGCGCCGAGCCGCCGAGTGCCGAGTGCCGAGCACCGAGACCTTCTAACGGATTCCCAACTTCATGGCCGCACCCCAACGCGTTCCAACCAACGACGTCGAAGAACTCCGCCGCCTCGCCAGTGCCATGGATTCGCTCCGATCCCAAGTCGCCAAGCGCATCGTGGGGCAAACGGAGGTGGTCGACGGGGTCGTGACCGCGATCCTGGCCGGCGGCCATGCCTTGTTGGTGGGCGTTCCCGGGCTGGCCAAGACCTTGATGGTCCAGACCGTGGCCGAAGCGCTGGAATTGTCGTTCAACCGGGTCCAGTTCACCCCGGATCTGATGCCGGGCGACATCACCGGCACCGAAATCGTCGAAGAGGACCCGGCCACCGGGCGGCGGGCGTTCCGGTTCGTGCCCGGGCCGATCTTTGCCCACGTCGTGCTGGCCGACGAAATCAACCGGACCCCGCCGAAGACCCAGGCCGCGTTGCTGCAGGCCCTGCAGGAGCATCAGGTCACGGCGGCCGGCAAGACCTACGCGCTGCCCGATCCGTTTTTCGTCCTGGCCACCCAGAACCCGATCGAGCAGGAGGGCACCTATCCGTTGCCCGAAGCCCAGCTCGACCGGTTCATGCTCGACTTGCGGGTCAGTTATCCGAGCAAGGCCGAGGAAGAGGCCATCGTCGAGCAAACCACCGGGTCGCGGAAGGTCAAGCTCGAGCCGGTGCTCGATGCGGCGGCCCTGCACGGGATGCAGGACTTGGTGCGGCGGATTCCGGTGTCCAAGGGGTTGATCGCCTCGGCGGTGACGTTGGCGCGGATGACCCGGCCGGTGGATACCGAATCGCCGGCCTTGGTGAAGGAGTACGTCGAGTGGGGCGCGGGCCCGCGGGCGTCCCAGTATCTGGTGTTAGGCGCCAAGGCCCGGGCGGCGATGGCGGGCCGCCCGATGGCCGACCTCGACGACGTGAAGGCCATCGCCCCGTTCGTGCTCCGGCACCGGGTGGTGACGAACTTCGCGGCCGAGGCGGCGAGCCGCACCAGCGACGATTTGATCCGGGAGTTGGTGGCGGGCTCAGCCTGGCAGACGCGGCGGATGTAGCGCCGGAGCCGGGGGCTCGACCCCGAACTGTTTGGCGTACTCGGCGTTCAATCGTTGCCACCCGCCGAACTTCAAGGCGTCGGCGCCGACCATCCGCCCCATCGGCCTGTCAGCGAGCAGCCGATCGAGCACGTCAAAGCAGATGTGCCAGCCCGCGGCGCCCATCGAGATGAACCGCCGGTCGATGTTGTGCCAGAGCGTGAGCCGAGTGCCGCCTGGGAGCGGCTCCAGCTCCCAGCGAAGATCCTGCCCTCCCCAGTTGAATTCGAGCAGCCTAGGCGCCTCGGCGTGCTTCACCTGGGCCTCGGACACCAAGGGCGTCGGCGCCCCGACGGTCGTGAGCTTGACGGCGCCAACCGCCCCGAGATTGCGGTCCGCATCGAACGGGGCCCACTCGCGAAGATGAGCCGGATCCGTAAGCGCCTCCCACACCGTGGCGGGTGCGTGGGGGAGGTCCCGGACCAGGACCAGCGTCCATCGCTCCCCTTCCTTTCGAATCGAGGCGCCCGAGGCAGGCCCCGGCAGGTAGTGGTCACGGTCACTCATGGGCGTTCCTTCCGTTTCCGCGAAGGGGCGTGGTCCATCCGGTCCAAGTGGTGCGCCAGCGCATCGACGTGCTGTTCCCAAAAGCGGCGGAACGGCGCGAACCAGGCGTCGAGTTCCCGGAGTGGCTCCGGTCGCAATCGATAAAGACGCCGTTGCGCCTCGACCCGCGACCCCACGAACCCGGCTTCGCGGAGGACCTTCAGGTGCTTGGAGACCGACGGCTGCGACAGGCGAAGTTCGCGTTCGATCTCCCCGACCGAACGCTCGGACGAGAGCAAGAGGCGCAAGATGGCCCTTCGGTTCGGCTCGGCGACGATCGCAAAGGCGGACTCCACGCGGTCAGGCTCCGAGCGGACGGAGGGCGAGCCTGCCATAGGCGATGATGACGCCCATGATGGCCATGGCGACACTGTATGGCAGGGGGTCGAAGTCCCGGTAGCGGAGGTACAACAAGCTGATGAAGACGGACTCCACGGCAACGGCAGCCGCCGCGATGGGGGTGACGGCGGGCGGCACCTTCATCGGCCCGGCCACGATCAGACCCAAGCCGGCCACACAGCCGAAGGCCCCCAGAAACGCCCAGAGACTCCGGGGAAGTTCCCGCATCGCGGCCACGGTCTGCTGCAACTCCTCGATCTTGAACATCTGGAAGGCACCGCCTGAAATGCACAGCAGCGCCAACGCGATCTGCAGGACCCACAGTACGATATTCATCGGGCGTCTCCATTGGTGGCAGGCAGGTTCGTCCCTCGGTCGGTAGTATATATCCCAATATACATATTCCTGTCAAGGCATATTACGAAGCAAACGACTTCCGCCCACCGGTCAGGGGTCCTTAGGACTTCGCCTTCTTTGGAGATTTCGACTTCGAGGCGTTCAGGGCAACGGCCTGGCGAATCAGGGCCTTGAAAGCGGCCGCATTCACCCGGCCGCCTTCGGGAATGTCGATCGCGCGGCGGGTATTGCCTTCCAGACTCGAGTTGAAGAGACCGGCCGGATCCTTGAGCGACGCGCCCTTGGCGAAGGTCAGCTTCACGACCTTCTGGTAGGTTTCGCCGGTACAGATGATCCCGTCGTGCGACCACACCGGGGTCCCCATCCACTTCCACTCCTCGACGACCTCGGGATCGGCGTCCTTGATGAGCTTCCGCATTTTGGCGAGGGTTTCGCCGCGCCAGTCGCCGAGTTCAGCGATTCGGTTTGCAATCAGTTCCGCCGCCGACGTCATCATGGCTTCCCCTTCGATCGAGGCCGATTGTCGAAATACACCGCCGCCACCTGGTCGATAAACGCTTCCGGCTCGGCCCCCTGCAGGTTGGTCAACACCACCACCGCGACGTCGTCGTCAGGGTACACGAACAGCCCGGACCGCCCCCCGCCGATCGCCACGATCGCCCGATGCGCCGGCCGCGACGCCACCGGCCAGCCTAACGCCCATCCGTTCAGCAACTCACCGAACCCGCCGAGCGACCCGTCGGTGAGCCGGCCCGGCGTCCACAGCGTCGTGAGGCTCCCCGGCTTCGAAAAGATGGCCCCGCGCTGCAGCGCAATCAACCACTGCGCCATTTCTTCCGCGGTCGACCGGATCCCGGCCGCGGTAAGCAGAAAGGGGGAGTACGTCTCCGACTGGTTCCGGATCGTCTTGGTCTGGTAGAGCAGCCCGCCAATCACCTGCCGGAAGGTGTACCCGCGGGCCGCATGCGGCACCACATCGTGCGAGTCGCCGAAGCCCGCGGCGGCCGTCCGGGTCATCCGCGCCGGCTTGAACTGGCGCTCGGCGATCACCTGGGTGAACGGCCGGCCCGTCACCGTGTCGATCAGCTTACCCAACAGCAAATAGTTGTTCTGGTTGTAGCTGAACCGCTCACCGGGGGCCGCCACGACCGGCAGCCGGCGGACCATCGCCCACGAGGAATCGTCACCCGCCTCCGAGATCATCTTGGCGTTCTCATCGGTGATGTCGGGGAGGCCCGACATATGGGTCAACAGCTGCCGCACCGTCACGGCCCGCCAGGCGGCCGGGAGGTCGGCCACGTACCGCCCGATGCCGGCATCGAGATCGACCTTCCCCGACTCGACCAACTGGACGATGGCGACGCCCGTGAACGCCTTGGTCATCGAGTTGATGGTGAAGAGCGTCCGGCGGGTCACCGGGACCGAGTCCTGGAGGTTGGCAAAGCCGTACTCCCCATGCATCACCACCCGGCCGCCTTTGACGACCGCCACTTGCAGACCCGGGATCTGCCGGGCCTTCATCTCCGCCAAGAGCAGCCGACGAACCGCCTCGGCGGGATTGCCCGGCTGTCCGGCCGCGGGCTGACTGGCCACCGCGACGGCGACCGCGAGGGCGACCGCGAGGGCGACCGCGAACCCGAGGTTCCGCATCCAATGCGTCATGCGAAAGGCCCCTGAATTGGTGAGTTGGTTACCGGTGATCACCCAGAGACACACCGGATCGAGGGACCGTTGGAATCTCACCGAAACCAGTCATCGACCCGCTATACCGAGTCAGACCAGCCCTCGATAAGTTCCAGGGATGAGAGGCCGTCCGCTGGAGATTCCTGCCGAGCTGCTCGAGGCGTTCCAGCACTCGGGCGCGGTGACCGCGTACCTGGTCGGCGTCATCCCCAACGCGATCTGGCGCCTCGACCCGCCGTCGGGCCGAGGCCGCTCGATAGCCGCGATTGTGTCGCATATCCAGAGCGTCCGCCGGACCTTTGCCCGGATGGGCGGGGCCCAGCCGACGGGCGCCTCGCTCGATCGCCGACGGGTGACCCGGGCCCAGGCCGCGACCGCTCTCCGAGCCTCGACGCGCGGGCTCATGAAGGCGTTCACCACCGCTTTCCGGGACGGGCGGGCGCGAGTGAAGGGTCAGCCCCGGCGAGCGGTGGACATGCTCACCTACCTGATCCAACATGACGCCCATCACCGGGGCCAGATCTGCAGCCTGGCCCGGGACCTCGGCCACGAGTTTGCGGTCGAGGACATCGTCCGACTGTGGGGCTGGAAGAAACTGCCCTGAAGCGATTGGGCTACTTGCCCGAGAGCTCCTGGTACACCGTCCGAACGAACCGCTCGTGCCCCCCGGGCCAATCTTTGGCGTAGGGCTCGGTCAGCTTCGCCGCCAAGACCTGGTCGAGCGTCTTGCCCGCCGCGATTTCCGTCTTCAGCCGGTCGCGCAGCGCCACCAGCATCCGGTGCCAGGCTTCGAGTTCGGTCCGCCCCACCACCCGTCCGTGTCCCGGCACGATCTTGGTATCGGCATTCACGAAGCCGAGCACCTGTGCGGCGGCCGCGATCACTCCATGGATCGATCCGCCGCTCGACCGGTCGACGAACGGAAGGCCCGCCATGTTGAACACATCGCCCATGTGGAGGACGTTGGCCTTGGAGAAATAGACCAGGGCATCGCCGTCGGTGTGGGCGGCCGGCACATGGGTGACGACGATTTCATCGCCATTCAGGTGGAAGCGGACGGCGTCACCGAAGGTGACGACCGGCAGGGCCGCCTTCGGGGAGGCCGGCTCCCGGCGGTTGATCGCCTCGATGAACTGCTCGGTCGACATCCGTTTCCGGACGTTATCGTGGGCGACGATCAACGCCCCCGCGTTGCCGAGGTTCTCGTTGCCGCCGGTATGGTCGAAGTGCCAGTGGGTGTTGACGACGAACTTGACCGGCTTCGGCGTCAATGCCGCGATGGCGGCCAGGATCTTCGGGGTCAGGGGCGCGAACTGATCGTCGACGACGAAGACCGCATCCTCGCCGACCGAGAGCCCGATGTTCCCGCCGGACCCGAAGAGGACGAACACGCCGGGGGCCAATGGCTGGGTCCGGATTTGGATCGTGTCGAGGCCCGCCTGCGCCGACAGGACAGCGGGGGTGGCGAGCAACGCGAGAACCGCGAGCCGAAGCATGGGCTTCATCGGAACAACTCCCTGAGTAGATGGTGGCAAAGCACTTGGTGGTTCGGTAACTTCGACCGGTGACCATTCCCGCCGGAGTCCTCGCCCTTTCGAAGCAACCTAAACGGATTTCGTTCGCCTTCATGGCCGTCGGGCTGGTGCTGGTCGGCTGGCTTCATCTCGCCGTGCTCCTGCTGACCGGCCTGTTCGGGTATTTCGCCCTCGAACGGTTGAGCTTTGGGGGCCGGAAAGCCGTGGCCGTCGTCCTCTTTGCCCTCCTGCTTGGGGCCCTGGGCTACGGGTTCTTTGCGTTTGCCAGGGCCGCCACGATCGCGGTGCCGAAGATCGCTCAAGAGGCGATCCCGCCGATCCTGGCCTTTGCCGACAGCCGGGGCATCGAACTCCCGGAAGGATACAACTACGAGGCCTTGCGGGCGGACGCCATCACGTTCGTTCAGGGCAAGCTGGCCAGCGTCGGAAAATACGCCGGCGAGGCCCTCCGCGCCCTGATCTTTTTCTTGATCGGGCTCGTCGTCTCGGTGAGCCTGTTCCTCAACACCCGGGTCGAACCGGATGCCGATCCGGTCACCGGCCAGGACAACCTCTACTCCCAGACGTTCATCGCGGTGGTCGGGCGGTTTCGGACCTTCTATCAGAGCTTCAAGACCGTGATGGGCGCCCAGCTCATCATCTCCGCCATCAATGCGGGGCTCACGGCCGTGTTCCTGTTCTGGAACGGGTTTCCGTATGCGCCCGTGTTGGCCGGCCTGACGTTCTTGTTCGGCCTGCTCCCGATCGTCGGCAACCTGATGAGCAATACCCTCATCGTGAGCGTCGGGTTCACGATTGCGCCGCGGATGGCGTTCTTGGCGTTGGTGTTTCTGGTGGTGATCCACAAAGGGGAGTACTTCCTCAACAGCAAGATCATCGGCGACCGGATCAAGAACCCGATGTGGCTCACCTTGGTCGGGCTGGTCATCGGCGAGAAGCTGATGGGGATTCCCGGCATCATTCTGGCGCCGGCGGTGCTCCATTACGTCAAGGTGGAGGCGTCGCGCGACCGGATCGCGGCCGGCTGAACCATGAGGCAACGCAAGCCCGGGTTGATCGCGGCCATGGCCATCGTGGCCCTGCAGGCCGGCGTCTCGTCGGCGTCGGGCCATGCCACGGTCCGTGACGCAGCCGGCCGCGAACGTAAGTGCCAACCGGCCAGCCTCCCCAAAGAGCTGCCGGACGCCGGCACGCTGATCGACACCGCCTCCCTGTTCCGGATGATCCAGTCGGGTCCCGCCGCCGATACGGCCGATGTGGTGCTTGGCCTCCTGTTCGGCGAGTCCGCCACGCTGCCAGTCATTCGCCAGCTTGAGCCTTCTGGCGCCGGTCCGCTGTGGATGACGGGACTCGGGTCCGCGCTCCTCCCCCAGACGGAGCGGAAGCAAATCTGGGCGGTCCGACTCCGAATCGACGCGAAATCGCATCGAGTCACTGCTCTGCGCTCGGTCTATTGCCCGCCCCAGACGGCCACCGAGGGCCCGGCGATCGGCGTTGAGACCGTAGCGGTCTCGAGCGGCGACCGACTTCCGAGTCCAGGGCAGAAGATCCGGATCGAGGCCGAGGTCACGCTATCGGAGATCGGGCTCGTGGTAGACGTCAAGATGCTCCGGCGCTCGGGGATTGCCCAAATGGATGAGAACCTGATGCAGCGGCTCCGTTCCGCTTCCTACCTGCCCGCCCTGATCGATGGCCTGCCCATCCCCAGTTGGATCCGCACCGGAGGAGCGAAGCTCCGACTCTAACCGGTGACGCGGCCCCGGGTCGGAGGGTAACGGTTGGGTACCCTCACACGTGGAGCTCCAATGCGGTCAACTCCGGCGATCCTGACGATGCTCGGCCTCCTGGCCGGCTGTTCGTTCAACCCCTTCGGCGGCGACAACTCGGTCGGCGATTACGACTTGGTCTCGATTGCCGGCGATCCGCTCCCGGCCCCGTTCGTGGTGCAAGGCGCGCAGGTCTTGGTCACCGTCGTTTCATCCCGGATCCGGCTTCGAAATGACCATCGCGGCGAGGAGGTGGTGCGGCAGCTCGTCTCGGGCCAAAGCTCGCCGAACGAGAACACGACCGAATTCGGGTTCATCATTGAAGGCAACACAATCCGGATCACGTACGATTGTCCGGCCTTCGCCTCCTGCATCGCGGGGCCTCACTTGGAAGGCCGGATCGATAATCAGGGTATGGTGTTCAGCCGCGCCCTCGGACTGACCCCGCTTCGGTACGTGAGGCGCTAGCCATGCCCGGCACCGCCCGCCTGCACTATCGTTGGCACCCGCCGGCCGACCTGACCGTGACCGAGCCGTCCACGGCCGTTGTCGAGGCCGGACCCGCGACGTATGTTGGGACCTCGACCCTGCAGAGCCCCGGGGACCCCGATGCACCCACTTGCCGGCCGACCCGCGCCGTCCAACCTGCTGATCGACGTCGCGGCCCTCGAACGCGCGTATTACCACCATCCGATCGACCTCGGTGATCCCGCCCAGCTGGTGAGTTTCGGCACCAGCGGCCATCGGGGTTCACCCCTGGCCGGCACCTTCACCGAAGCGCACATCCTGGCGATCACCCAGGCCATCGCGGACTATCGGAACGCCGAGGGGATTACCGGGCCGCTCTTCGTGGGCAAGGACACCCACGCCGCCAGTGGCCCGGCGGAGCGGACCGCCCTCGAGGTGCTCGCGGCCAACGGGATCGAGGTGGTGATTCAGTCGGGAAACGGTTTTACGCCAACCCCGGTGATCTCGCGGGCCATCCTGACGTGGGCGGGGCCGGCCAAGGCCGACGGCATCGTGATCACCCCGTCTCACAACCCGCCGGAGGATGGCGGATTCAAGTACAACCCGCCGAACGGCGGCCCCGCTGACACCGACGTCACCAGCGCGATTCAGGACCGGGCCAATGCCCTGCTCCAAGACGGCAACCGGGCCGTCAAGCGATCCGCCGGGAATCCCCGCCAGGCGCCGACCGTTCGGGAAGTCGACCTGGCCGCCGACTACATCGCCGAGTTGGCCACCGTCATCGACTTCGACGCGATCCGGGCCGCCGATCTCTCGATCGGCGTCGATCCGCTTGGCGGTGCGTCACTCGGCTATTGGGAACCGATCGCCGAGCGTTACGGACTCAACCTCACGGTGGTCAACACCGCCGTCGATCCCCAATTCGGGTTCATGCCCGTCGACCATGACGGGAAGATTCGAATGGACTGCTCGAGCCCGTCGGCGATGGCGGGGTTGGTGGGGCTCAAAGACCGGTTCGACATCGCGTTCGGTTCGGACCCCGACGCCGATCGCCACGGAATCGTGACCCGTTCAGCGGGGCTGCTCAATCCGAATCACTATCTGGCCGTCGCGATCCGGTATCTGGTGACGGCGCGGCCCCGGTGGCCGGCGGGGGCGGTGGTCGGCAAAACCCTGGTCTCGAGCGCCATCATCGACCGGGTCGTCCGGGCGGCCGGCCGCCGCCTGATGGAAGTGCCGGTCGGATTCAAATGGTTCACACCGGGGCTGTTCGACGGCAGTTGTTGTTTCGGCGGCGAAGAGAGCGCCGGGGCGAGTTTCCTCCGCCGAGACGGCTCGGTGTGGACGACGGACAAGGACGGGCTGCTGCTCGGCCTCTTGGCCGCGGAGATTACCGCCGTCACCGGGAAGGACCCCGGGGACCATTACCGGGAAATCACCACCGCGCTCGGTTCGCCGGTCTATACCCGGATCGACACCCCGTGCACGGCGGCGGAGAAGGCGGGATTCAAGCGCCTGACCCCCGAGGCCGTCACCGCCACGACACTCGGGGGCGACCCGATCGAGGCGAAGCTC
>JANMHX010000154.1:0-3290 GCA_031375485.1 Gemmatimonadota bacterium
ACCGCCACCCCGGCGGCGGCCGCGGCGCCGGTGCTGGCCCCGAACAGGACGATGCGCTCGGCGCCGGGCACCGATTGGCGGATTGCCCACTCGGTGGCCTGGTGCAGCCGCCGGGTAATCAGGGCGATGTCGAAACGGACCGCGCCTTCGGCGGCATCGGTGCGCTGCTCGGGTTCCAACAGCAGGTCGACCCGCAGCGTGGCCCAACCGGCGAGCCGGAGCCGGCCCGCGAGGTAGCGGTTCCGGTAGCTTCGGCGGCTGCTGCCCCCACCGTGGGCGAAAATGACCAAGCCGCGCGGGACGGTGAACTCGGGGCTCGGCACCCCTAGATCAGCGGCGAGCACGGCCGGTTCCAGGCCCGCTGCCACCGGAATGGAGACCGGACGCTCATCGGCGGTTTCCCCGACGGCATCGGTGCCGGCCACCGGTTCGCCGAGCAGCGCTAAGACCGCGGCGTCGTCTACGGGAGCGAAGTCCTCGTACCAGGCCGACACGGTTTCGAACGGCTCCGGCGTGGCGACCGCGACCACGTCATCGAACACCCGGCGGAGCTCGACGACGCCGCTCTGTGTAGCGACCGGAACAGCGGCCACCAGCCGAGCCGGCCGGTTGGCCCGCAGGGCCAGCCCGGCGGCTTTGAGGGTAGCGCCGGTCGAGAGGCCGTCGTCGACGATGATGACGGTACGGCCGGCCAGGTCCGGGAGCGGGAATGAACCTCGGTACCGGTGGACCCGCCGGGCGAGCTCCCGCCGTTCCTTCCGGATCACGGTCGCCATGACTCCACGGGGTATTCCGATGAACCCGTGCACCGCATCGAGCGCCGCCCCCCTCAAGCCTTCGGCGATGGCGCCGAACGCCACCTCCTCGATGCCCGGGACCCCGAGCTTGCGGGCAACCATGACCTCGAGCGCCGCCCCCAGCGCCACGGCGACCGGGGCCGCCACGACCACTCCACCACGGGCCATGCCGAGGACGGTGACATTCGGGGTTTCGCGATAGGACGCGAGACACTGGGCGACCACCTCGCCGGCGGCGTGCCGATCACGAAACAGCGGAGTCGCCGACAAGGTGGCCGTCTTCCTAGTTGCCGGCGATCCGGGTCGAGAGCGTCACACCGGGTTCCGCCGCCCCGTCCAAGATCCGCTTGGCCTTGGCCGCGTTGGCCTCGGCGTTGGTGTCATCGGGACCGACCAGGCTCCCGCAACCGGTCAACGACACGACCGTCGCCATCAGGACCAACAACTTCTTACTCATGGGGTACCTCCAGAGTGGGAATTGAGCGGGCCGAGGGGGTCCGCACCCAGTAGATCGGAAAACGGATCTCAAACCCGACAGCGCGGATTTCCCTGCTGGCAACCACCCCGCCGGCAGCCGGCCGATCCCGGTAGAGCGGGGCGGCCGGCAAGGTGGCGGTCTCCTAGTTGCCTGAGACGCGGGTCGAGAGGGTCACGCCGGGTTCCGACGCCCCGTCCAAGATCCGTTTGGCCTTGGCCGCGTTGGCCTCGGCGTTGGTATCGTCGGGACCGACGAGGCTTCCGCAGCCGGTCAAGGACACGACCGTCGCCATCACGACCAACAGCTTCTTACTCATGGGGTACCTCCAGAGTGGGAATTGAGCCGGCCGTTGGGGCCGGCATTCAACAGATCGGAAAACCAGATCGAAACCCGACACGGGCGAATTTACGACCGGTGAAAGCCCCGTCTAATCACTTGCTGGGTAAAGAGTTGAGTAGCCTGGTCGGTTGCTTGCGAAATATTTCACAAGCGCATATCTTTGGCGCCAATGCGAAGTCAGGGGCCGAATCACGGCTTCGGGGAGGGGACCAAATACCTCGCCGCCGCCATGCGGTTCGCCGGAGCGATCGTGATGTTTCTGTTGGGCGGGCTCGCGCTCGACCGCTGGATTCATACGACGCCGCTCTTTACGCTGATCGGCATGGGGGTCGGGTCGGTGCTGGGCTTCATCAGCATCATGCGTGAGTTCCGGGCCGATCCGAACTTCAAAGGCAAGATGCGCTCGTGGTCGGACAAGCCGCGGGACTCGGACTCGCCCTGACGCTGGTGGTTGGCGTGGTGTTCCGCTTCGCGGCGGGCCCTGAGGCCATGGTGGCCGGCGTTGCCTTTGGGTTGCTGGCCACGGTGCTTCAGGCGATCGCGATCGGACTCGCGGCGCCCAAGATCCAATCGGCGGACTACCAGGGTTTGTTGATGCGGTGGGGCGCCGGCGCCGGACTTCGGATGCTCGGGGTGGTGGCCATTCCGGTCGCGGTGGTGGCCGATCGGGCGCTGTTTCCGCCGCTCTTCGCGGCGTTAGGATATATCGCGGTACTGGTGCCGCTTTTCTTCTTCGAGATACGACGGTTTCGATGACCGGAGCTCCACAAGAAGGCATCAACATCGGGGAGATCGTTCTCCACCATACGTCCGATGCCTACGCGCTCGACTTCGAGCCGTTCGGCACGATTGCGTGGAACAAGTGGAACGACATCCACGTGGGCGGCTTGACCCTCAATCTGACCCCCACCAAGCACGTCATCTTCATGATCCTCGCGGCCAGTTTGGTGCTGGTCGTCATGGCCATTACCAAGCGGGGTTTGATCCGGCAGCAGGCCGACAAGAAGGCGCCAACCGGCTTTCCGGGATTCGTCGAGCAAATCGTGATGTGGGTTCGGGACGATATCGCCATCGCGAGCATCGGCCATGACGGCGCCAAGTTCGCCCCGTTCATCGTGGCCCTGTTCTTCTTTGTCCTCTTCATGAACCTCCTCGGCCTCTTGCCCTGGGGCGCCGCCGCGACCGGCAACCTCGCGGTGACCGGAGCGCTCGCGCTGATGGTGTTCGTCGTGGTCGAAATCAGCGGCTTCATGAAGCTCGGCGCCAAGGGGTATCTCGGCACCATCTTCCCGCATTTCGAGGGCATGAGCGGGGTCGGTGGCGCCATCCTGACCGTGGCCATGGCCCCGATCGAATTGCTGTCGAAACTGGTCAAGCCGTTTGCGCTCGCGGTTCGGCTCTTCGGCAACATGACCGCCGGCCACTTCGTGGTGCTGTCGCTGGTCGGGATCGTGTTGTTCTTCGGCAATTGGTTCATCGGGATTCCGACGGCCGTGGTCATTGCCTTGATCTACTTGCTGGAAACCTTGGTGGCGGGCCTCCAAGCGTACGTGTTCGCGCTGTTGGCAGCGACCTTTATTGGATTGATGCAGCATGAACATTAGCTCGGCGCTCGGCACTCGGCGCTCGGCGCTCGGCGTTTGAACAAGGGGGCGGTCGCGGGCGCACGCGACCGG
>JANMHX010000171.1:0-11191 GCA_031375485.1 Gemmatimonadota bacterium
CTCTACGAGGTCTACGGCAACCACGTCAAAGACCACTTGGTGATCGACCTCCAGCGGAAGGGCGACATTCGAGGGGCCCGGCTGCTCTCGGTGGGCCAGCCGATCTATGGGCTTCGGAACTACCGGCCCAAGTTGTTTCGGCCGATTACCTCACAGGCCGATGCCGACGAAGTGGTAGGATTCAACCAGTCCTTCGGCGCCACCGCCCTCAAGGATTACGTCCAGTTCAATCGGTCCGCCCGGATCCAGATGTACGACGCGGCCCGCCGGATGGGCATGAACGTCGTCGCCGAGACGGCGGTCGATTTCCAAATGAACTGGACCATGCTGATGGACGGCGTCTCCGGCCTCGAGCACACCGTGGGGTTGACGCCGCTCTATGACGATGTCCGGCGGCTCTGGGCGGCGACCGCCGCGGGCAATACCCCGACCCTGATCGTCTCGTACAACGGCCCCCAGGGGGAAACCGCCTTTCATCAAGCCGAGCGCCTCTGGGAAGATCCGAAGCTCCTGACGTTCTTCCCGAAAGACTACCTGATCACCTTCCGCCGGCCCACCCGGTATTTCGACGATGACATGTACGCCGTCTCGATGGCGGAGGAAATCCGGAAACTGGCGGCGGCGGGGGTGTCGATCCAGGTCAGCGGCCACGGCCAGATGCACGGGCTCGACAAGCATTGGGAAATGGAGCTGATGAGCCGGGGCGGGTTCACCCCGGCGGAGATCATCGCCATCGCCACGATCAACGGCGCCAAGTATCTCGGACTCGACACCCAAATCGGCTCGATCGAGCCGGGCAAGCTGGCCGATCTGGTGATTCTGACCGCCAATCCGCTCGAGGACATCAGAAACACCCGGAAGATCGAATCCGTCATGCAGAACGGTATTCTTTATCGAGGCGCTGACGCCACCCGGCTCTACCCCAATCCCGAGCCGGCCGGCCGGCGGCTCCCGGGGCGGGGGCCCTTCCGGGGCGACCTGGACCACTGAGCCGCGTCACGCCGAGGTCACGCCGGTCCGTCATGTTGCCGTCTCAATTTGACCGAGGAGCGATCCAGTGAAACGTCCGGTATTCGGTGGTTTGGTTGCGATGCTGTTCTTGGCGGCCACGGCCGCGCCGATCGTGGCCCAGATCAAGGGCCAGCGGTTTCTCCGAGTGCCCGACAGCAGCGCGGTCCAGGTGGTCCGGTTGGCCGACGGCTCGAGTCTGGTGGGCCGGTTCGTCGACGTCACCGGCGACCCGGTCCGGTTCGAAACCGGGGGTGGGATCATCGCGATCCGCCGGGCCGACCTTCGGGACATCAAGGAGATGTCGCGCGGGTCGGTCAAAGGGGGGCAACTCTGGCTCGACGACCCCAACCCGACCCGGCTCTTCTTCGGCCCGACCGCCCGGAGCTTACCGAAAGGGGAAGGCGATTTTTCGAGCACCTATCTCTTTTTCATCAGCGGCGGCTACGGCGTCGGCGGCAACAGCCAGATCGGCGGCGGGTTATCGATCTTTCCCACCGACAACTTCAGTGACAATATCTTCTTTCTGACCGCCAAGGTCGGCGTCCGGGCTGGGAAGAACGCCCAGTTTGCGGTCGGTGGTTTGGTCGGGTCGGTCGGCGGATTTCTCGATGATCTCGGCGGGAGCGGCCGGAGCGGACTCGGCGCCCTCTATGGTGTGGGCACCTTCGGGTCCAAAGACCACGCCCTGACCGTCGCCGCTGTCATGCCGTTTGCCTCGGGTGACTTTGCCGACAACCCGATCCTGATGTTCGGGGGCGAGACCCGCATCAGCAGGCGGCTCAAGCTGATTACCGAGAACTACATTTCGACCGAGGGCGGTGACAACCTCCTGAGCTATGGCCTCCGGATCTTCGGCGAGAAGATGTCGGTTTCGTTAGGGCTCCTCAATTCGACCGACGGTGGGGTGTTCCCCGGGGTTCCCTATGTGGATTTCGTGATCCGCTTCTGATCCTTTTTGCCGAGACACCATGGCTTTCGATGACTATCACCGCTACGACGGGCTTGGCCTCGCCGAGCTGATTCGGACCCGGCAAGTCTCGGCTCGGGAGGTGCTCGAAGCGGCGCTCGCCCGAGCCGACCATCTGAACCCCAGGCTCAATGCCATCATTCACCGGATGGACGCCGCCGCCCGGGCCGCACCGGCCGGCACCGGGCCCCTTGGCGGGGTGCCGTTTCTGATCAAGGATCTGGTCCAGTTGGTGAAGGGCGAACCGTATCGGGCCGGCAGCCGTTTCCTCGGCGACTACCGACCCGATCACGATACCGAATTGGTCACCCGGTTCCGGCGGGCGGGGTTGGTTCCCATTGGCAAGACCAACACGCCGGAGTTCGGCCTCACCCCGTATACCGAGCCGGAACGGTTCGGGCCAAGCCGGAATCCCTGGAATCTCGAGCGCACCACCGGTGGCTCGAGTGGTGGCTCCGCCGCGGCCGTCGCCGCCCGGATCGTCCCGATCGCTAGCGGAGGGGATGGCGGCGGATCGATCCGGATCCCGGCCTCCTGTTGCGGCGCATTTGGTCTGAAGCCCAGCCGGGGCCGGAATCCCACCGGTCCGGATGTCGGCCAGCTCTGGCACGGTGCGGTGGTCGACCACGTCATCACCCGGAGTGTCCGCGACAGCGCCGCGGTGCTCGATGCCACCGCCGGCGCCGACCCCGGAGCGCCCTACGCCTGCCCGGCCCAGGAGCGGCCCTATCTCGAGGAAGTGACCCGCGCGCCGGGAAAGCTCCGGATTGCCTTCACCACCCGGTCGTTCCTCGGCCAAGCCTCGCACCCCGACTGCGCCACCGCCGTGACCCACGCGGCCGCCCTGCTGGAATCGTTAGGCCACGATGTGGTTGAAGCGGCACCGGTGTTCGACGGGGCCGGATTCGCCAACGCCTTCGTGACGATGGTGTGCTCCGAGTGCGCGGCCGATATTCACGATGCCGGCCTGATTCTCGGGAAGAAACCGTCCCGGACCGATTTCGAGGCCGCCACGTGGGCGGTTCGCTTGCTCGGCAAAGCTCTCTCCGCCGAGGACCTGGCCATCGCGCTCCGGGTGGTCGGACAGGTCGGGCGGAAAGTCGGGGCGTTCTTCGAGCAGTACGACGTCTTGCTCACGCCCACTCTCGCCGTGCCGCCGTTTCCGATCGGCGCCCTCCAGCCGAAACCGGGTGAGCGCGCCGCGCTCGAGATCGTCGGCCGGATCGGTTCGGGGCGGCTCCTCAAGGTGGCCGGCCTCCTCCACCAGATGGCCGATCAAATCTTCGAAACGATTCCCTTCACACCGCTCTTCAACGCCACCGGCCAACCGGCCATGAGCGTGCCGCTCGAGTGGAATGCCGAAGGCCTTCCGGTCGGAGTTCATTTCGTCACGAAGTTGGGTGACGAAGCCACCTTGTTCCGCCTGGCGGGTCAGCTCGAACGGGCCCGACCCTGGGCCGACCGGATGCCGCCCCTCGGAGAAAGCTCCCATGGCTAAGCCCGCTGCGTTCAAGCTTCTCAAACGCCCTGAAACCCTGCGTCACGGCAAGACCCTTCGGCCCGGCCCGGTCAAAAAGGAGCTCGACCGGATCGAGGTGGCCAGCCGCGATGAAATCGCGGCCCTCCAGCTCGAACGCCTCCAGTGGTCATTGACCCACGCCTATGACAACGTTCCCCGCTATCGGGAGAAGTTCGAGCGGCAGGGCGTTCACCCGAGTGATCTTACCACCCTCGAGGACCTGGCCCGGTTTCCGTTCACGGCCAAAGATGATCTCCGGGAGACGTTCCCCTATGGGATGTTTGCCGTGCCTCGCGAGCAGGTGATGCGGATCCACGCCTCCTCCGGCACCACCGGAAAACCGACGGTTGTTGGCTATACCGCGAAAGATCTCGAAACCTGGTCCAAGTTGGTGGCCCGCTCGATCCGGGCGGCCGGCGGCCGGAAGGGTGACACCGTACAGGTCACCTATGGCTATGGCCTCTTTACCGGGGGCCTCGGCGCTCACTACGGCGCCGAGCGGCTGGGGTGTACGGTCATCCCCATGTCCGGGGGGCAGACCGACAAACAGATCCAGATGATTCAGGATCTTCGCCCCGACGTGATCATGTGTACCCCGTCTTACCTGCTGGTCATCGGCGACGAGTGCCAGCGCCTGGGGATCGATGCCCGGATGCTCTCCCTCAAGGTGGGGATCCACGGCGCCGAACCCTGGACCGAGGAAATGCGGCGGGAAATCGAAGACCGGTTCGCGATCGATGCGGTGGACATTTACGGCCTGTCGGAGGTCATGGGCCCCGGCGTGGCCAGCGAGTGCTTGGAAACGAAAGACGGACTGACCCTCTGGGAAGATCACTTCTACCCCGAGATCATCGATCCCCACACCGGGAAACCCCTTCCCGACGGCACCCCAGGCGAACTGGTCCTGACCTCACTGACCAAGGAAGCCCTGCCGGTCATCCGCTACCGGACCCGCGACCTGACCACGCTCCTCCCCGGCACCGCCCGCACGATGCGCCGTCTGGCCCGCATCACCGGCCGGAGCGACGACATGCTGATCATCCGCGGCGTCAACGTGTTTCCGTCGCAGGTCGAGGAGTACATCCTCAAGATCGGCCTCTACTCCCCCCACTACTTGCTGGAAGTCCGTCGCGAGGGCCGCCTCGACAGTCTCAACGTCGTCGTCGAGCCCAAGGATGACAACGTCTCGTCGGAGGCCGCCCGCCAGGGCGCCCAAATCCTGGCCCACGACATCAAGACCTTCATCGGCGTCGCCACCACCGTCCGGGTCGAACCCCCCGGCACCATCGCCCGCTCCCAAGGCAAAGCCCGCCGCGTCCTCGATCTCCGCTAACAGGCTCGGCACTCGGCACTCGGCACTCGGCGTTCGGCGAAAAAAAACGGGGCCGGAGACGTCCGGCCCCTCGTGATACCCGCAGAAATCGCGGTTAGCTCAGGTGCTTGTTCACCAATTTGGTCATCTCGAACATGTTGACCGTCGCCTTGCCACCGAACACGGGCTTGAGCGCGGCATCGGCATTGATGTTCCGCCGGTTCTTCTTGTCCTGCAGATCGTTCTTCTTGATGTAGGCCCAGAGCTTCTTGGTCACTTCGGTCCGGGGCAACGGCTTCGAACCAAGCACCGCGGCGAGCTTCTCGCTCAGGTTCATCGGCTTCATGAATGCAGCAGACGGCTTCCGTTTGGCGGCCGGCTTCTTCGCTGCCTTCTTCGGAGCTGCCTTCTTCGGGGCCGCCTTCTTGGCGGGTTTCTTCTTGGCTGCCATGCTTTCTCCTCTGAAAAGGGACACGATCCAACTACTACGGGGTTCGACTTCCGAGAGAAAATCTAAGGAGCCCTCCCGGGAACACAATAGGGAAAAGGCCTTTTTCCCCCTAAATTCCCCTCGGAAACCCCTCGGAGCCCCCTATGACAGCCCTTTCGTACGTCTCCGGCCCCTCGACGGCCCCGCTTCTTGGCCGCACCATCGGAGCGGAATTGGACCGCGTGGCCCGGGAAACCCCCGACGCGCTGGCGGTCGTGAGCCGCCATCAAGGGGTCCGTTTCTCCTATGGGGAGCTCCACGAAACGGTGGAACGAGCGGCGCGGGCGTTCCTCTCCCTCGGGGTGGAAAAGGGCGACCGGGTCGGGATCTGGGCTGGCAACTGCGTCGAATGGCTGATCGTCCAGTACGCCACCGCCAAGGTCGGTGCCGTGCTGGTGAACGTGAACCCGGCCTACCGCCGCCACGAACTCGAGTACGCCCTCGGGAAATCGGCCGTGACGGTGCTGGTGGCCGCCCGGAACTTCCGGCAGACCGACTACCTCGAAATGCTCCGGGCCGTGACCCCGGAACTCCCCTCGCTCCGGGCCACCGTGCTCCTCGGCGAGGGCTCTGCCGGGATGCTCGGTTGGGAGGAATTCCTCGAGGGCGGCGGGCCGGCCCTCGCGGCCAAGCTCCGGGACCGGGAGTCGGAACTCGACTTCGACGATCCGATCAACATCCAGTACACCTCAGGGACGACCGGGTTTCCGAAGGGCGCCACCCTTTCCCATCACAACATTCTCAACAACGGGTTCTTCGTCGGGGAGGGCTGTGGCTACACGGCGGCCGATCGGATCTGCGTCCCGGTGCCGCTCTACCACTGCTTCGGCATGGTCATGGGCAATCTCGGCGCCCTGACCCACGGGGCGGCCGTGGTGTATCCCGACGTGGCGTTCGATCCCAAGGCGACCCTCGAGGCCATCCAGGCCGAGCGGTGTACGTCGCTGTACGGGGTGCCGACGATGTTCATCGCCGAGCTGCAGCATCCGGATTTTGGCGGCTACGACCTCTCGAGCCTCCGGACCGGCATCATGGCGGGCTCCCCCTGTCCGGTCGAGGTCATGAAGGAAACGATCGACCGGATGCACCTCCGGGACGTCACCATTTGCTATGGCATGACCGAGACCTCCCCGGTCTCGTTCCAAAGCGGCAAAGCCGACGACCTCGAGCACCGGACCGCCACCGTCGGCGCCGTCCATCCCCACGTCGAGTGCAAGATCATCGACCCCGACACCGGACGCGCGGTGCCCCGTGGTACCCCCGGTGAACTGCTGAGCCGGGGCTACCTCGTGATGCTCGGATACTGGGGCGACGAACTCGCCACCGCGGCCGCGATCGATGCGGCCGGGTGGATGCACACCGGTGACCTGGCCGTGATGCGGGACGACGGCTACGTCAACATCATCGGGCGGATCAAAGACATGGTCATTCGCGGCGGGGAGAACATCTTCCCCAGGGAAATCGAAGAATTCCTTTATCGGCACCCGAAAATCCAAGATGTCCAGATCGTCGGGGTGCCCGATCAGAAGTACGGCGAGGAACTCTGCGCCTGGGTCAAGCTCAAGGACGGCCACACTGCCACCGAGGAGGAGATCAAAGCGTTCTGCAAAGGCCAGATCGCCACGTTCAAGATTCCCCGGTACATCCGATTTTCCGAGGGGTTTCCGATGACCGTCACCGGCAAGATCCGCAAGATCGAAATGCGGGAAGTGTCGGTCCGGGAGCTTGGGCTCGAGCAGGCGGCCTCGGTCAAGACGGCCTGAGGCCCCGCCGAATCGCGGAACCCTGATTTTGTTGGTATTCTCCACCGCATGAGAATGCTCTCGTTCCAGGAGGCGATGCTCCTCGCCGCCCTGACCGCCCCGGCTGCGGCCCAAAGTCGCCCCCCGCTGTCGCCGCTGACCCGGCAGTTCGTGATTGAGGACGCGCCGGTCATCGCTCTTCGCCACGTCCGCCTGATCGACGGCACCGGCGCCCCGGTGCGCGATAACCAGACCGTAATCCTGACCGACGGCCGGATTACGGCAGTCGGCGACGACGCGCTGGTGGCCGTGCCCGGAGGGGCCAAGGTCCATGATCTCACGGGCACGACGGTGATTCCCGGGCTCTACGACCTCCATGCCCACCAGTATTTCTTTTCGAGCGCGGGTCTGACCCAGATGGCGGTTTCGGCCCCCCGGCTCTATCTCGGCGGTGGCATCACCACCGTCCGCACCGCCGGCGCCCAGATGCCCTACGACGAGATCAACACCAAGCGTGACATCGACCGCGGTCTGGCCCCCGGACCCCGGATGCACTTGAGCGGCCCGTACCTCGACGGCCCCGATCCCGGGCCCGGCCGCGAGCGCCGGCTCGAAAGCCCCGAAGAAGCCCGCCGGGTCGTGACCTACCTCGCCAGCGAAGGCGTCACCTGGCTCAAGTTCCAGGGCGGGATCAGCCGCGCCGTGTTAGGCGCCGCCATCCAGGAAGCCCACAAGCACGGGATGGGTGTGACCGGCCATCTCTGCTCGGTCAGCTTCCGCGAAGCGGCCGCCCTCGGCATCGACAACCTCGAACACGGCTTCATCACCAACAGTGACTGGGTTCCTGACCGCGAGCCCGACCGGTGCTCGCCGAAGAACATGCGGATCCAAGCCGACATCGACGTCGACTCGCCCGCGGTTGATTCCACGATCCGCGAGCTGCTCGCCCGAAACGTGGCGCTGACCTCGACGCTGTCGGTCTATGAGTTGTTCGTGCCCGGCCGCGCCAAGGTTCCCCCGGAAGCGCTCGAGATGATCGCCCCGGCCGCCCGGGCCGTCGTCCTGGCCGAGCTCGAGGCCACGAACAAGGGCAACGGGTTCGTCCCCCCCCGGCTGTTCCAGAAAATGATGCAGTTCGAAAGGAAGTGGGTCCAAGCCGGGGGTCTCCTGGCCGCCGGCGTCGATCCCTGGGGCAACGGCAGCCTGCCCGGCTTCGGCGATCATCGGAACTACGAACTCCTGGTCGAAGCCGGCTTCACTCCGGTCGAAGCCGTCCAGATCATGTCGGCCAACGGCGCCCAAGTCCTCCGCGAAATCAACCAGCGCGGCACGATCACCATCGGCAAACAAGCCGATCTGGTGGTGCTCGACGGCAATCTTCCCGCCACCCCCGCCGTCATCCGCAACGTCCGCTTGGTCTTCAAAGACGGCATCGGCTATGACGCCCCCAAGCTCCGCCTCTCCGCCAAAGGCATGGTCGGCATCCAATGATCGCCCTCCTCCTGCTCCTCCAACTCCCCGCCGAGTGCCGAGCGCCGAGCGCCGAGGGCCGAGCCTCCGAGTGCCGAGTCGCCGAGATTAAAGCCCTGGGTCGGACCGAACGCGCGGCCGCCGTGCCCCGAGTCGCCCCGTACCTGAAAGACCCGAACCAGGCGATTCGAACCGAAGCGATCTGGGCCTTGGCCCAGATTGCCAAAGACTCCACCGCCGCCGATACCGTGGCGGGGTTGCTGGCGGCACTCGGGCCCCGCCCGCTCGAACTCGGGGCGGCGGCCCGGGCCCTCGGCCGGGTGCGCCAGACTAATCCGGGCCGGGCGGCCAAGACCGCCGCGTTGTTCGATGGCTGGCTGGCCGACGCTCTGTCGCCCACTACGATGGTGGAGATCGTCCGCGGGGCCGAATCCTTTGTCCGGATCAACGGCCGGGTGGCGCCGTTGGGCGGTGGGGCGCTCGGTCGCTTGGAACAGCTGGCCACTTACACCAACGACAGCGATCCCAGAGCCGCGGCCCGGGTGCGGCGCGCCGCGGTGGCCACCCTGGCGCGGGCGGGCCGCCGACCCCAGGCCGTGCTGGCCAAAACCCTCACGGACCCCGATCCCGAGGTTCGCCGGCTCGCGATCGGGTGGGCGTCGGTACCCCCCGACCTCGCCGAGCGCCGGGATGTCGTGATCCGAGGGATGACCGATCCTGAGCCCATGGTCCGGCTCGAGGCGCTCCGCGCCTTCGGCCGTCATTTCCAGTCGGGCGATTGTGGTCCGGTGCTCCGCGCCACCAAGGATCGTTCCGGCGCCGTTGCCCTCCAGGCGCTCGATCTCCTGGGTAACCCCTGTCCGGACTCACTCGCCGCGGTGGACGCGTTGGGGCGGATCGTCGACTCACTGGCGGCCTCTCCGCGGGGACGGATCGAAAGCCTCGCCAGCTGGCACCGCGGGGCCCATGCGGTTCTCGCCCTGGCCAAGACCGCCCCGGCGCGGGCCGCCACGTTGTTGGGCCGCTTGGCGGCCGATCCGACGTGGCAGGTTCGCGCCTATGCGGCGCGGGCGGCGGCCATCGTCGGCGACGGTGACCGGCTCCTGGCCCTCGCCGCCGATCGGGAAGACAACGTCCGCCAGGCCGCGATCGGCGGCCTGCTCAAAGTCCGCGGTCACGCCACCGATTCGGTGCTCCGGGCCCAACTGGCCCGGACCGACTACCAACTCGTGATGACCGCCGCCCAGCTGCTCGAGGGCGCGCCCGACCGCGCCCGGGCCGCGGGATCGCTCCTGGCGGCCCTCCGCCGGCTGACCGGCGAGCGGCGGGAGAACTCCCGCGACCCCCGGGTGGCGATTCTCGACCGGTTAGGCGAGCTCGGCGATCCGGCCTTGGCGCCAAACCTCGAACCCTACCTTCGGGATTTCGATCCCGAGGTGGCCAACCGGGCCGCGGGGGTGATGACCAAGTGGACGGGCGTGACGAAGACGGCCAGTCCGGTGCCGCTGCCCAAGCCGGCTTTGGATTCGGTCCCGGCCAATGGCACCAAGCTGGTGGTGGTCATGAGCCCGGGGTCAGGAGGCGGCAGCTTCGAGATCACGCTCCGGCCCGATCTCGCGCCGGTCACCACCGCACGGGTCGTCGCGCTGGCGCGCCAGGGGTACTACGACCTGCTGACCTGGCACCGAGTGGAACCGAACTTCGTGATTCAAGGCGGGAGTCCGGCCGCCAACGAGTACTATGGCGATGCCCGGTTCCTGGCCGATGAAGTCGGACCGCTCTCGCACGAACGGGGTACGCTCGGGATTTCGACTCGGGGCCGGAACACCGGTGATGCCCAACTCTTCGTCAATCTGGTCGACAACCTCCGGCTCGATTTCGACTATACGGTTTGGGGCGAGATCACCCGCGGCATGGAGGTCGTCGACGAGATCCTCGAGGGCGATGTCATCGACCGGATCGAGATTGTTGACGTCAAGGCCGATCGACGGGTACGTTGAGAGACGGTATTCGTGGTAAACTCGAGTCCAGAGGAGGCTCCATGATCGGGAAAATCGGGCTGGCGCTGATCATCGTGGGAACCGGACTGACAGCCGGCAGCACGACAGCCGCGGCCCAAAAGAAGGACCGGTATTTGATCACCGTTGAGGAAATCAAGGAACGGGAGGACATCTCCACCGCGCACGATGCGGTCCGGCTCCTTCGGCCCCAATGGCTCAAGACCGCCCGGTCCAAAGGGAGTCTCGGATCAGCGGCGTTCGGATCGGCCGCGTCCCGGCCGGCCGGCCGCAACAACGGCAGCGAAGACAACCCGACCGGCTCCATCGACGAGGCCTCCCGCACCGCCAATGCCACCCGGGATCGGATGATGGCCGATGACGCGAACAAGCAGTCGGGCCCGGTGGCCTACGTCGATGACGTCAAGCAGGAAAGCGTCGAGGACCTCAAGAACATTCGGGTCGCCGAGGTGGCGGAAATTCGGTATATGAGCGGCAACGATGCGTCGGGGCGGTACGGGGCGGGGCACGAGTCCGGCGCCATCTTGCTCAAGACCAACCGGCTCAAGAAACCCTAGCGGTGGCGAACGCGGCGAAAGGGCCGGGGCGAGCGTCGGCACGCCCCCGCCCGTTATTTTTGATCATATTTGCCCGGGGGGAAAACCCCCCCCCCACCAAGCAAC